>JAFGPH010000615.1 GCA_016926135.1 Deltaproteobacteria bacterium | reverse complement strand
ATCGAGAAGGACATCCGGGAGCTCTTTCCGGAGGGGGCACAGATCGACCTGCACATTGAGCCCTGCAATGAGACCTGTGAAACATGCAGCGCCGTGTGCCCTTCCAGGCAGGCGTGACCCGGTCGATCATGGTTGAGGGATAAACAAGGCGGGACGAGAGACCGATGTCTAGGCCGGAGACCGCTCCGGGCCAAGAGCCTTCAGCACTTCGTCGACTTCGGAGGAGGTCATGTAGCCCATGGCCTCGAGGATGGAACCAATGGCCCGCGATTCACCCCCCTCCATCTCACCATCGATCTGCATGGCCATGGCCTCCACAAACTGATCCTTGGTGATAAAACCCTTCTCAATGGCCACGGCACCGAAACGTCTCACCGATTTCGCTTCCACCATCTCTCTCCTCCCCCCCCCAAAAGTGACGTTCTTTTCTGCAGAGCGTCCTCATCGGCCCAGGTAAACCAGATCGATTCCCTTCACGTAACGCCCTATTCCACTGAGGATGCCATCGGCCAGAATTTCCTGGTAGGACTTGCTGAGCAGGCGCTTTCTTTCCGCGGGATTGGTGATGAATCCCATCTCCACAAGGATGGCGGGCATCTCGGCGCCGATAAGCACGTAAAATGGAGCCTGTTTCACCCCCAGGTCCTTCACGCGATCGAACTTCTTCTTCACCTCTCCGACCATCCCCTTCTGTACCTCATGGGCCAGCTTGCTCGACTCGCTGATCTTGGTGTTCAGCATGAGATCATTCAGGATCTTCTGCAGATCGCTGATGTTCTTCTCCGACGTGGCGTTCTCCCGTGCGGCCACCATGACTGCCCTTTCGTCGGTGGCCATATTCAGGAAATAGGTCTCCAGGCCGTGAACGTCATCCTGTTTGTGGGCATTGATGTGAAGAGAAATGAAAAGGTCGGCCTTCTGCATATTGGCAAAGGCGGTCCTTCTCTCCAGGGGAATGAACACGTCCTTTTCCCTGGTCAGGACGACTTCACAGCCCAGTTTCTCCCGAATTCTCCGGGCCAGAACCTGGGCAAAGCCGAGAACGATGTTTTTTTCCTCGATCTTGCCGTTGATGAAGCATCCCGGATCCTTCCCCCCATGGCCGGGATCGATGACGATCTTGCTGACGCCCAGCCCGAGCTGTCTGGCAAGGGACAGGCTCTTGTCCGGGGTCTTCTCCTTCCGGATGCCCCTCCTCACACGGGTCCGGTCTATCTTGCCTTCGGGCTTGGGCGCCACCTTGGCTACCTGCTTCTCCGGTTCCTTCGGCTTCTCCTCTTCGCGCTTCTTCTCCACCTTCTCTTTCTCGCCTTTGTCCCCGGCCCCTTTCTCCTCAACCCCCTTCACATCAATCACGATACGAAAAGGGTCGTGCAGGGGGAAAACCTTGTAGCCCCCGATACTGTTGATGTCGAGCACCACGCGCACCGTTTCCTTGGTGTACTGCCCGGCCCTGGCCGCCTTGAGAAGACCGTCGCCGATGGGGATGTTGGTGTTAATGTCCGACGAGACGTGGGTATTTCTGAGATCCACGTAGAGCCTTCTGGGCTTCTTCAGGTCCGGATCCTCCTTCAGGAGATGGGACTCGTACTGGACGGCCCTCTCGAGGTCGATCACGACCCTGGTGTAGCTGGGTGTTGACCAGTGGCGGATGCCCTGTACCCCTGTGAGGCCCTGGGAAGATGCGTCCTCCGCCTTCCCGGCCCTCTGCTTGTCCTTGCTGGTAAGCACTGCCGAGAGCTTATCCAGCATGGCCCTGGCCTTGGGCCGCATGTCGCCGTGAGGGAACTTGATATCCACCTTGAGGAATTCCACGTAGGCCTGGGTGAGATCATTCTTCTCTTCGTAATAGATCTCGCCGATCCTGTATTGGGCGTCGTCTGCCAGGGGATGTTTGGGATAACGATCCGCGAGGTGCCGGTAGAGCCCCATGGCATCGTCCAAGTCCTGCTCCTGCCCTGAGAAGGCGTGGAGCCTCGTGTACATCTCCGCCGCCCTGAAAAGGCCCTTCACTGCCTGTTCACTCTGGGGATATCGTTCCGCCAGCTTTCGATAGGTCTCGATACACCTCAGCCAGTTGTGGCGGTACTTCATCTTCTCTTTGGACTTATAGAGGGCCTTCTGGCACTCCCCTGCGCTCCTCAGAAGGGACTCTGGTGCGGAGAGGCTCTTTCCCCAGACCTCTGCGACTGCGGCAGAGAACAGGAGGGCCGCCAAGAGGAAAACCCCAGCAAGTCTGGTAGGCCTGCCCTTCACGTCGCCTTCTTCTCCAGATACTCCTTGAGCTTGTTCATCTCGATCAGCGCTTCCAGGGGACTCATGGACGGCAAGTCCAGGTCCAGGATCCAGTTCCTCAGCTTCTGGTCCGCAGCACCGAACAGGCCCAACTGTAAGGGCTCGTCTTTCCCTTTCATCCTCCGCGTATGGGCCACCCGGGGAGCCCCGGCGTCATCCAGTTCACGGCCCTCCAGGTTCTCCAGGACTTCCTTGGCCCGGTCGATGACCTCCAGAGGGAGTCCCGCAATCCGGGCCACCTGGATTCCGTAGCTTCGGCTCATTCCTCCCGGAACCAGCTTCCTCAGGAAAATGATCCGGTCCTTCCACTCCTTCACGGCAATATTGAAGTTTTTCGCCCTCTTCTTGGTCGCCACCAGTTCCATCAGCTCATGATAGTGGGTGGCAAAGAGGGTCTTCACCCCTTTTCCCTCCCTGTCGTGCAAGGCCTCGGCCACCGCCCATGCAATACTGAGGCCGTCATAGGTGCTGGTTCCACGGCCGATCTCGTCCAGGATGACCAGGCTGCGTGGGGTCGCATTTCGAAGGATATTGGCTGTCTCATTCATCTCCACCATGAACGTGCTCTGCCCCTTGGCCAGATCGTCCGAAGCGCCGATACGGGTGAAAACGCGGTCCACCAGCCCGATCACGGCCCTCGATGCGGGAACGAATCCTCCCATCTGGGCCATCAGGACCGTAAGAGCCACCTGCCTCAGGACCGTGGACTTGCCCGCCATGTTGGGTCCCGTGACGATGAGGAGCTGCTCGTCCTGGTCATCCAGACGGATATCGTTGGGCACGAACTCCTCGTCCCTGACCGTTCGCTCGATTACGGGGTGTCTGCCGTCCACGATCCGGATCATCCCGCTCTCGTTTACCTCAGGGCACACATAGCCGTTCAGGTCGGCCGTTTCAGCAAGGGCGGCGAGGCAGTCGATCTCGCCGATGCGTCTTGCCGTCTCCCTGATCCGCCCGTTCTCGCGGGCCACGTTCTCCCGTACCTTCTCGAAGATCTCGCATTCCAGGGCAACCCTTTTTTCTTCGGCGCCCAGCACCATCTCCTCGTACTTCTTGAGTTCCTCCGTGATGAAACGCTCCCCATTGACCAGGGTCTGTTTTCGGACGTACTCGGGCGGTGCGAGGTGCAGATTCGATTTGGAGATCTCGATATAATATCCGAACACCCGGTTATAGCCGATCTTCAGGCTTGAGATCCCTGTGCGCTTCTGCTCGGCTGCAGCCATTTCGGCGATCCACTTCTTCCCGTCCCGGGTGATCGAAAGAAGGCGGTCCAGTTCGGGGTCGTATCCGTCTCGGATCAATCCTCCCTCCTTGAGAGAGACGGGGGGTTCCTCATGGATGGCCGCATCGATGCGATCCCCGACATCCTGAAGGCTGTCCAGGCCTGCTGCGATGTCGGAGAGGAGTTCGCTGCTCGAGTCAATGAGTCTTTCACGAATTGCGGGGAGCCTTCTGACCGAGAGCTTGAGGGCCACCAGGTCCCTCGCATTCGCCCTGCCGAGGGAGATGCGGCCGTTCAGTCTCTCCAGATCATAGATCCCCTGGAGCTGGTCCCTGATTTCCTCCCTGAGCCCGGCGTCGTCCCTGAATCCGGCAACCGCGCCCAGTCTCCTCCGGATCTCTCTCAGGTCCAGCAGCGGATACCCCATCCATTTCTTGAGGAGCCGGGTTCCCATGGGTGTGAGGGTCCTGTCCAGGATGTCGAAAAGGGAACCCTTCTGGGACTGGCGCCTCATGGTCCGGAAGAGCTCAAGATTGGCCGTAGTCGACTCGTCCAGGAACATGTAGTCGCCGAGTCGGTAGGCCGCGATTTCCCGGATGTGCAGCGGGCTTGCCTTCTGGGTCTCCCGTAGGTAGTGGACGATCGCCCCCGCCGCCCTGATCCCCTGGGCCATGTCCTCACAACCGAATCCCGCAAGGGATCTTACCCCAAGCTGATCCTTCAGGAGGGATTCGGCCCTTTCCCCCTCAAAGACCTCCTTCGGAAGTTCTTCCACCCTGTAAGCCGCAAGCCCCCTGTGCCTCAGAATCCCGCTCCCTTCTTGGATGAGTAGCTCCGCCGGGCCGATCCTCCTGAGTTCGTCCAGGGCTTCCGTCAGCTCATCCACCTCGGTCACCCGGAATTCGGCCGTGGAGAAATCCACGTGGGCCAGGCCGTAGGGGCCTTCTTCACCGGAGAGGGCCGATAGATACACATTGTTTTTGCTGCCCACCTCCCCTTCTTCCAGCACCGATCCGGGTGTCACCACCCTCACAACCTCTCGCTTCACAATCCCCTTGGCCGCCCTGGGGTCCTCGGTCTGCTCGCAGATGGCCACCTTCCAGCCGTTCTCGATGAGTCTGGATATGTAGGCCTTGGAGGAGTGGTGCGGCACGCCGCACATGGGCACCTTCTGGCCATTGTGGGTGCCCCGGGAGGTGAGGGTGATCCCCAGAATCCTGGAGGCGAGCTCTGCGTCTTCGAAGAACATCTCGTAGAAGTCGCCCATTCGATAGAAAAGGATCGCATCCGGGTTTTGGCTCTTGATTCCCATGTACTGTCTGAACATGGGTGTGGCCGCGTTCATCCCTCTCCCTCCCGGATCTCTCGCTGTCGGGAGGGTTCGTGGATGTCTCCCGGAGGCTCCCGGAGGGAGGTGGAGTCCACGGCACCGGACTCCATCATGTCGGTGGTGTCCCACTGCCTGCACTGGGGGCATTGCCATTGGAGGTCCACGGGTCTGAACCCGCAATTGCGGCACTGGAATTTCAGGTAGGGCACGTTCAGATGGGACAGGACATCCCTGTAGGCTTCGAGGGCTTCGGCATTCATCCCCTGGGCGATGTGGATCTCGCCCATGAGTTTCCTGGCTTCCCAGAAGGTGGGATCGAGGTCCAGGGCATTGCGGAGTTCCCTGAGGGCGCCCTGGTAGTCCTTCTCGTTGTAAAGATACCGTGCCAGGGCCATGTGCGTGAAAGGATCGGAGGTGAGCTGGGCGCATTCCTTCAGGAAATCGCTCACGGGCTTGAGGTTCTTCATTTGGGCGTAGGCCCCTTCCAATCGGCGATAGGCGAGAAAGGTGAAACGGGGCGAGACGTTCACCACCTTCTTCCAGGTGGCAATGGCCTGCTTGTAGTCCTGCCGGGCGAAGTGGAGATCCCCCAGGTGAAGGTAGGCATCCAAACACGTTTCATCGATCGACAGGGCTGATTTGAAGCAGGATTTTGCCTTGGAAACCTCTCCCTTCTCAAGGAAGGCCTTCCCCATCTCGGTCTGGTGATGGGCGAGGATATGGGCATGGTCTCCCTTGACGAGCCTGGTGATCCGTTGACGGGTCGCAAAGGCGCTCGCCCAGTCCTTCATCTCCTCATAGATCTTCTCCACCTCCCTCAGGGTCTCCAGATGGGTGGGCATCCGCTGGAGCACACTGAGAAAGGTCTCAAGGGCCCGGTTCAGAAATCCCCCCTTCCGATAGTCCAGGCCGAGATCGAAAAGAGCCCTGAGTTTGAGTTGCTCATCCATGTGAGGCCTCAGGATGATGCTCTGCCGGACCCGGATAGCCCGGTCGATATCCCCTTTGGAACGGTAGAGATTCCCCAGGGCCACATAGGTCTCTATGGTGTCGGAATTGATCTGAACCGATTTGGTGAATTCTTCGATCGCTTGATCGTGATCGTTGGACAGGATGTACTGGATGCCCTTGAAAAAGGCCTTGTCCCCGTCCTTGGCCAGGGATTTGGCTTCCTTCGCCTTGCTGCGGGCTGCAAGACGGCCGACCACCCAACCGGCAACGAGACCTGCGATGACACCCAGGCAAAGTCTCTGGTTCTCAGGTTCCCGAAACCACTGCCAGAGCTGCTGCCACATGAGGTGTCTCCCTTCTCACCGTCCTCAGGTTCCATCCCCTTGGTTGGTCGTCACGTTGTCGTAAGTCAAAGGCAGATTTCTGAGGGAGCTGATCTCCTTGTCCTTGTCCTGGAGGTCCCTGGTAAGGGTCTTGATCTGTCGTTTCAGGCGGAAGCGCTCCACCATGCCGTAGAGTCCCGTTAAAATGACACCCAGGAGAAAGGTGACCAGGACCATCTGGTACAAGCTGATGTCTCCCGACTTCTGCTCCGCCGCGAAAACAGGATTCAACCTCAACTGCACCGTCCTGCTCATGGCCTCGTGGTTCTGGATGGCCACGATGAGAATCAACACGCCCAGCAGAATCGCCAGGATGATCTTAACATGTGCCATATTCCTCCTCCGGTCGCCAGGCCCCGATCAGACGAACTCGGGGCAGAGCTTTCGATAGGTTTCCTGAATATGCTCGGGAATGACACGCACATCGTCAAGGACCGTCATGTAATTGGTATCCCCTTTCCACCTAGGGACGATGTGAAAATGGATGTGCTCCTCCACCCCGGCTCCCGCCACGTGACCCAGGTTCAGGCCTACGTTGAAACCCTCCGGGCCCATCTTGCGTTTCAGGATCTCTATGGACTTGCGGACCGTGAGCAGGAGGTCCAGGGTCTCCTCCTGATTCAGCATTTCCAGCCCTGAAACATGTCTGACGGGCGCTACGAGCAGGTGCCCGTTGTTGTAAGGGAAACGGTTCATCATCACGAGGGTGCGCTCCCCCAGACACAGGATCAATCGTTCCCCGTCCTTTTTCCGGTCTCCTCCCGGGCAGAAGATGCAGTTCGGCTCCTTCTGCTCAGAAAGGATATACCCCATTCTCCAAGGCGCCCAAAGTACCTTCATAAAACAAACACCGCCCCCATTCTTCCCATTCGCCGATCCTTCCCGTCACCGTTCCCGGCGATCATGTAATGTCGATGATCTCACCCCTGACAACATCCCCGAACTCCAGAATGCCCAGGCTGTTCGACCCCGAAGGGTTGTAGCCTGTAGCCGTCCCCGGATTGAAGAGAAGAACTCCCTCACGCCAGTGGTTCGCCGCCCTGTGGGCATGCCCGTAAACGATCACATCCACAGATTGAAACTGTGTCCAGAGCCTCTCCTCGATTCCCTTGGAAGGACCCCATCCGTGTATGAGGCCCACCTTCCAGGGACCCACCTTGATCACGGCCTTCTCGGGCAGGGTCTCCTTGATGTCCAGGGCGTCCATATTGCCTTGAACACCCTGGAAATTCCACTTGCTCAGGAACCTCACCACCTCGTACGATACGTAATCCCCTGCGTGGAGAATGATGTCCATATCGGAAAGGTACTGGTCCACGATCTCCGTAAAATCCTTCGTCACCCTGCTCAGATGCGTATCCGACAATACACCGACCCGCTTCAGCATCCTGTCGACATCCACCTCCGCCACACAACGGCTTTAAGCAAGGGAGTATATCAACCTGAAGGAAAAAGACAAGTCATAATCTCCGGTTCCGACCCCTTGAAAACGAGTTGACTCGTACCCCCTTCTCCGCTATCTGTAAAAATTCAGGCCCGAAGGGTGCGGTTTTGGCTTGCTCCCCACGACGCGGGATACAACGCGTCACGGAAAGCGGGGTCTCGGAGTGATGGTGAAGACGGAGTCCTTCCTCCCTTGGCAGT
>JAFGPH010000614.1 GCA_016926135.1 Deltaproteobacteria bacterium | reverse complement strand
TCCATGTGGTCATGCTCATCGTATTTCCCCAGGTTGCGCTTTTTTTGCCGAACCTGCTGAAATAGCCGGTGGTCCTGACCCTTCTTCACGACGTCTCGTGTAGATGATCCTGTAGAGATGCTCCACCCCGTCGAAGCAGGCCCGGCACTCGGCCGCTCCCTCCGTGCCGCCGCAGGTCTCGCAGTCCGGCACACCGGGCAGGGGTTCGAGAAGGACCTCGAAGCCGAGCTCCCGGTACATGTCCGCGGCCTCGCTCAGGCGGGGTTCGCCGGCCACGAACTGCCGGGTCCAGCCCTCGCTTTCCAGTTCCTCTTCTCGCTGCCTATTCGTTCTCATGGCCCGACACCTGCGTCACAAAAAGGATCGTCCTGTCCCCGAAATTTTCAAGGGTTTTTCCTTTCGGGACAGGGGACTCCCCCGAAAACCCGGGGAAGAATCTCAGCGAAAACCGGAGCGCCCGAGGGGAGTATCGCAGCACCCACGATCGGTCCAGCACGGCAGAAGCCCCCATCAGCCTTGCATAACCCTCACCGGGGTCTTTTTGGAAATCCAGAAGGGCGTTTTGCAGGTCCCCCGCCCTCCCGTCCTGAAAAATCCTTTTCCTCTCCCGCACCAGGGCATCGAGGCCTTCCCCGGACAGATCCGGCCAGTGCCAGGTGATCGCATCCCCTGGGCGACGCTCTTCCCCGTAGTACCCCGTCCAGAGATCAGACAGGTGGAGGAGCAGGCGCCTGTTCAGGGTCACCAAAAGGTCCTGTTTCCGTAGCTCTCCCCCGAAAAGCCCGAACCAGGACTCCCACACCGGTTCCAGGGCCTGCGGCCCTGCGAGAGAGGTTGAATCAAAGGGGGGCAGATCATCGAAAAACCCTTCTTCCGTTTCCTCTTCAACAACCCCCCTGAGGGGGGAACTCCCCTCCCTGAGGGACGTGAGGACCCGGCTTGCCTCCTCTTCCTGCTCTTCCATCTGCCGGTTCAGGTGCAGCACCAGGTGCCATCTTGTAGAATCGTCACGCCCCGCGAATGACCTTCCCGTCTCCCCGGGACGCAGCATCTCCCGGATCTCCTGCGTGGTCGGCCCCTCCTCACGGCCGGCCAGGCTCGCCCTGAGAAGCCGGTTGTATCCCCTGAGTTCGTTATGGACCATCCAGGTCTTGTATTCGGAGAGCAGCCCCCTGAAACCGGCGACGGGTTTCAAGCGCGGGGGCGGATTCACGAGCCGCACGGCCCCCGTCACTTCCGGGTCGATATCCGGCGGATCCATTTGCCAAGGCAAGAAAAGAGTGAGGTGTGAGAAAAAGGATAGAATCCTCCTCAGCCCATCCCGCGAAAGGCCGGAATGGGGAAACAGGACGGAATGGAAACCGGCCCACCCTGACTGCTCATTTTCGGGCATTCCCTGAGAACCTCCCCGGCGCCAGTACCGATTCTTGCTCAAGTCCTTGGACGCGGATCACAGGCTATTCAAACTGCCGGTCCATGTCAAATGTCTCTGTTCTTTTACCTTGACTATCCCGGCCTTTTGGGCTAGAAAGATTTGTTCAAATTATGCAAATAATTCAAGAAGATCTGCAAAATCACCTCCCGGAAAGGATTCTTTTACCCGACCGTATGGAAAAAACAACCGGCGTGTTCGAAGACAGAAAAAAGAAGGTCGATGCCCTCAGGGCCCAGGGCATCAGCCTCTATCCGGCAGGCTTCCGCTGCGATATCACAACGGCACTGGCCATGGAACGGTTTGGAGGCATGGACAGCGCTTCCCTGGAAACCCACCAGCAGTCCTATTCCATGGCCGGCAGAATCATGTCGCTCCGGGACTTCGGGAAGGCATCCTTCATTCACATCAAGGACAGGACCGGCCGAATCCAGGCCTATATCCGGAAAGACCGCATCGGCGAGGAGGCGTTCAAGATATTCAAACTCATGGATATCGGTGATTTCATCGGCATCACCGGGGTCTTTTTCCGCACCAAGACGGAGGAGCTCACCATCCTGGCCGATCATGTTCGACTCCTTTCCAAGTCCCTGCGGCCCCTGCCCGAGAAATGGCACGGCCTCACCGATGTGGAAACCCGGTACCGCCAGAGGTACCTCGACCTGATCGTGAATGACCCTGTGAAGGACGTCTTTATCCTGAGGAGCCGGATCATCCAGTGCGTCCGGGACTTTCTGATCGCAAGGGACTTCCTGGAGGTGGAAACCCCCATGATGCAGCCCATCCCGGGGGGAGCCACGGCCAGGCCGTTCAAGACCTATCATAACGCGCTTGGCATGCATCTTTACCTTCGGGTTGCCCCGGAGCTCTACCTCAAGAGGCTGGTCATCGGAGGGCTGGAGCGGGTGTTCGAAATCAACCGGAATTTCAGGAATGAGGGCGTTTCCGTGAAACACAACCCGGAATTCACCATGCTCGAGTTCTACATGTCCCATGCCACCTTCGAGGATCTGATGGCCCTCACCGAGGAGCTTTTCAGGGAGATGCTGGAGCGGCTCAGGTGTGGACTCACCCTGCAATACCAGGGTCAGACCATTGATTTCACCCCTCCCTGGAAGAGGGTCCCCTTCATGGATGCCCTGAGAGAGACGGCCGGCGTGGGAGAGGGGGTGATGGGAAACCTTCGGGAGGCCATCGCCTTTGCCAGGGAAAAACAGATCGTGCTTTCCAAAGAGGACAGCCTCGGGAAAATTTTGACCAAGATCTTTGATCAACTGGTGGAGCCCACCCTGATCCAGCCCACGTTCATATACGGGTACCCGATCGAGATCTCTCCGCTTTCCCGGAGAAGCGACCGGAATCCGGATGTGGCGGACCGTTTCGAGCTTTTCATCGGCGGCAGGGAGATTGCAAACGCCTTTACGGAATTGAACGATCCCGTGGATCAGCGGGGGAGATTCCAGGACCAGGTGGCCTTGCGGGAATCCGGCGATGAGGAGGCCCAGTTCATGGACGAGGACTACCTGCTGGCCATGGAATACGGCCTTCCTCCCACCGCGGGCGAAGGCATAGGGATCGACCGCATGGTCATGCTGTTGACCGATTCCCCCTCCATCCGGGACGTCATCCTTTTCCCCCACATGAGACTGAAACAGGATTGAACCCGGCAGAGTGCATCCCTATGTCCTACGAACTTTTCATCGCCACGAGATACCTGAGGGCCAAGCGTAAACAGGCATTCATCTCGGTGATCACCCTCATCTCCGTGGCAGGCGTCATGGTGGGCGTGATGGCTCTGATCGTCGTGCTCTCGGTGATGAACGGGTTCCGGGAAGACCTCATGTCCAAGATCCTGGGGGTGAACTCCCACCTCCTGATTCTGAGCTTTGACGGCCCGTTCACGGCTCACGAAAAGGTGTCCAGGACGGCCGAGACGGTGGAGGGGGTTGTCTCGACCACCCCTTTTATCTACAGCCAGGTTATGGTAAATAGTCAAACACATGTTTCCGGGGCGGTGCTGCGGGGGCTGGACACGGCCACGGCCGGCCGCGTGATCGGAATCGAGGGCATGATCAAGAGGGGACGTCTGTCCTCGCTCGACGTCCCTCAGGACGAGCTGCCGGCAATCATTCCCGGCACCGAGCTGGCCCGGCAGATGGGCATTCAGCCCGGGGACGTGGTGACGGTAGTCTCCCCGCAGGGAAAGCTCACTCCCCTGGGGAGGGTGCCCAACAGCCGTAGATACAGGGTGACCGCGCTCTTTGACTCCGGGATGTACGAGTACGACGCCTCCCTGGCCTTCGTGTCCCTGAGCGAGGCCCAGGATCTGCTGGCCATGGAAAACCGTGTTACGGGGATTGAAGTCAAGGTGACGGATGTTTACAAGGCCGACCGCGTCGGAGAAGCCGTGGCCAGGAAACTGGGTTACCCCTTCTGGTCGAAGGATTGGAAGCTCATGAACCGGAGTCTGGTCTCCGCCCTCAAGCTCGAAAAACTCACCATGTTCGTGATTCTGACCATGATCGTTCTGGTGGGAGCCCTCAACATCATCAGCACCTTGGTCATGGTGGTCATGGAGAAAAACAAGGATGTAGCCATCCTGAGGGCCATGGGGGCAAGTGCCCGGAGCATCATGTCGGTCTTCATGTTTCAGGGGATCCTGGTAGGCCTGGTCGGAACCCTGGCGGGTCTTGGGACCGGTTTGGGCATATGCCACCTGCTGGGGAAATACAAGTTCATCAAGCTGCCCTCCGATATCTACTACATCTCCACCCTGCCTGTCCGGGTGGAGGTGCCGGACGTGCTTTTCGTTTCGGTGGCTGCCGTGCTCATTTCATTTCTGGCCACCCTGTACCCCTCTTGGCACGCGTCGCGCTTGGATCCGGTGGAGGCATTGAGATATGAGTGAGGCAGCGCAGTCCCCGGGGCAAGACGTACTGCTGGTGCTGGAGGATGTCCGGAAGTCGTTCAGACACAACGGGAATCTCATCGAGATCCTGAAAGGGGTTGATCTCGCGGTACATCCGGGAGAAAGCCTGGCCATCACGGGCGCCTCGGGGGTGGGGAAATCCACTCTTCTCAACATCATGGGCACCCTGGAACCCCCCAGCACGGGAGTCGTCCGGTTCCAGGACCGAGTCGTCACCGAACTGGCCGAACCCGACCTCTGCAGGCTCCGAAACAGGGAGATCGGATTTGTGTTCCAGTTCCATCATCTGCTCCCCGAGTTCACGGCCCTGGAAAATACGATCATGCCCGCCCTGATCGCGCGACTGAGCAAGGCGGTCGCATCTCAAATGGCCGAGGAAATCCTGGGGAAGGTGGGTCTCCGAAGAAGGCTGACGCACAGGGTGGGAGAACTCTCCGGAGGCGAACAGCAGCGCGTAGCCATTGCCCGGGCCCTCATCATGCAGCCCAAACTGCTGCTGGCCGATGAGCCGACCGGGAACCTGGATGCCGCCACCGGGGAAGGGGTGGGGGATCTCCTCCTCCGTCTCAACACGGAAGAGCACTTGGCCATGGTGGTAGCCACGCACAACCGACGACTGGCTGAAAAGATGTCAAAGAAAATGGAGATCATGGATGGCCGGATTCAATAGAGCTGGAAAAGGCATCGGCGGGCTGGAGTCCCGGTACCGGACCGCATGGTGGGCGGGTTGGATCCTTTCGGTCTTTCTGACCGTGGGAATCTGGCTTTTGAATTCTTCCCAAGTTCATGGGCAGAGCAGGAAGATTCTTGCCGTCCTGCCCTTCAGGGTCCACTCCCTCCAGCCCATGGACCCCGTGAAAGAGCAACTGCAGCAGATGTTTACCGCCCGGATGGCCAAAGAGGGGTTTTCCGTGGTGAACCCCGACGTGGTCAACAACCATCCGTTGATCCGCCTCCCGCTCACGGAGACCAAAGACATCGTCGCCCTGGGCAGGGACCTGAAGGCCGATTACGTCATTCTGGGCAGCCTCACCCACGTGGGCCGTAAAATCAGCCTGGACCTGAAGGCCGTGGACATGACCGAGCAGAAGCCTCCCTTCTCTCTGTTCGTCGTGGAAGACGACGTGGACCGGCTGGCCAATGCCGTCGATCGGGCCTCCAAGAGTCTCTACAACCAGTTGGCGGGGGTGGTCCAGATCGACTCGATCCTGGTGAAAGGGAACAAGCGGATCGAGTCCGAGGCCATCCTGGGCGTCCTGGACAGCAGGAAGGGGGACAGCCTGGACCAGGATCGTCTCGACAAGGACCTGAAGTCCGTCTTCGCCATGGGATTTTTCAAGGATGTCCACATTGATCTGGAGGACGGTCCCAAGGGAAAGATCGTGATCTTCAACGTGAACGAGAAACCTTCCATTTCCAGGATCCTCTTCGAGGGCAACAAGAAAGAAAAGGAGGAGGACCTCAAGAAGGAAACGGGCATCCGGCTTTACTCGATTCTGAATCAGAGCGAGATCAAGCAGAGCATCAACCGTCTGAAGGAGTACTACCGTCAAAAAGGGTACTACAAGGTGGAGATCCAGGATAGGGTCAAGGATCTGCCCAACAACGAGGTCTCTCTGACTTACGAGGTGCAGGAAGGAGACAAGCTCTACATCACCAAGATCGACTTCGAAGGGAACAACCGGTTCAGCGACAAAAAGCTGGCAGGCCTCATGGAGACCAGCGAAAAGGGGATTTTCTCCTGGTTCACCAAGTCCGGGCTCCTGGATCGGAAAAAGCTGGACTTCGACCTGACCAAAGTCGTGTCCTTTTACCACAACAACGGGTATATCCGGGCAAAGACCGGAGAGCCCCGGATCACGATCGAGGAGAAGGGGCTGACCATTGCCATCGAAGTGATCGAAGGGCCGCAGTATGCGGTAAATGAAGTCCGGATCGAGGGCGATCTGCTCCTGCCGGAAGAAGAGCTGATGAAAAAGGTGAATATCAACAAGGAGAAATATTTCAGCCGGGAAGTCATCCGCAAAGACCTCATAGCCCTGCGGGACGTGTATGCGGACGATGGTTATGCCAATGTGGAGGTGGCGCCTTCAACGCGGGAGGATGATCAGAACCACCGGGTGGATATCACCTACCGCATCTCCAAGATGGGCAAGGTCCGTTTCGAAAGGATCAACGTCACCGGCAACACGGTGACCCGAGACAACGTGATCCGGCGCGAACTGAAGGTGGTGGAGGGGGAGTACTTCAGCGGCACCAACCTCAAGAAGAGCAACCAGAATCTCCACCGCCTGGGCTTCTTCGAGGATGTGGAGGTCCAGACCCGAAAAGGGACCGAGGAGGATCTCATGGTCCTGGACATCAATGTGAAGGAAAGGCCGACCGGCGCCTTTTCCATCGGCGCCGGCTATAGTTCCTTCGATGATGCCCTCGCCACGTTCTCCGTGTCGCAGAACAACCTCTTCGGCCTGGGGCAAAAGCTGGAGGCATCGGGCACGTTCGGCGGTCGAACCACGGAATTCGATGTCAGATTCATCGAACCCTGGTTCCTGGACAAACCCATCACCATGGAACTCCTTCTCTACAACTTCGAGAGGGAATACTACGAGTACACGAAGGACAGCTACGGAGCGGGCCTCACGTTCAGCTTCCTCCTCGGGTGGGACGATTACACCCGGTGGAGCGTCGGCTACCTCTATGACGATGCCGACATCTCCGATGTATCGGACAACGCCGCCTTTGCGATCAAGGAAATGGTGGGGCGCAACGTCACCAGCAGCATCACCCTCGGGCTTCGCCGCAACTCCAAAGACCGGCCCTGGAACACGACGGAGGGCTCCCTGAACTCCATTTCCTTCGAATATGCGGGGGACCCCCTGGGCGGAGACGTAGCTTTCAACAAGGTGCTGGCGACCTCGGCGTGGTATTTTCCGTTCAAATGGAACACGGTCTTCTTGGCCCAGGGGCGATGGGGGTATGTGAAAGAGAGGGAAGACGGATTTCTCCCCGTGTACCAGAAGTTCCGCTTGGG
Organism: Deltaproteobacteria bacterium; assembly: GCA_016926135.1. Next base: position 1,993 of record JAFGPH010000614.1, on the reverse strand, counting down.
AGGCATCAACACCATCCGGGGCTTCGAAGATTACTCCATCACGCCCCGGGACCCGGCGACGGGCGATCCGATCGGCGCCGAGAAGTTTCAGGTCTACAACTTCGAGTACCGCTTTCCGCTCCTGACGGATCAGGGCATTCAGGGCCTCGTCTTTTTCGACATCGGCAATGCCTTGTCCGAGGACGAGAGCTTCGGTTTCAGCGAACTCAAGAAGTCGGTAGGCACCGGCATCCGGTGGTATTCTCCGATCGGGCCTCTTCGCCTGGAATATGGGTGGGTGATCGGGCCCAAGGGAGATGAAGACTCCGGGAACTACCACTTCTCGGTAGGAGGTCTATTCTAAGCGGAAGACAGGCGCCGGGCACGCCCCGGAATGACGAAACGAAACCACATCCGGGGACCCTTGGTTTTCGGATCTGCCTTACAAACAACAGGGGGAGACCTATGAAACGTTTTTGGGTATTGCTGCTCTTCGGGTTCGCGGCCCTCTTCATGACCGCAGAGACTGCCACGGCCCAGGCCATCAAAATCGGCGTGGTGGACATTCAGAAATTTCAGAAGAAGTCAAAGGCCTTTCAGTCTACAAGCGCCAAGTTGAAGACGAAATTCGACGCCCTGCAGAAGAAGCTGGACGACGAGCGCGCCGCGCTGCTCAAACTGGAAGACGATTTCAAGAAGCAGAGCATGATGCTGAGCCTGGATGCACAGGGGGACAAGAGGAGGGAACTGGACAAAAAGAGAAGGTACTACAAGTATCTGTACGAGGAACTCACCCTCGAGATGAAGGATCTGGAGCAGGAGACCACCGGAGACGTCGGCAAGGAACTGGAGAAGGTGGTCAAGAAGATCGCGGAAAAGGAAGGCTATACGTTGATCCTGGAAAAGAGAACCCTCGGCCTCATCTATTTCAGCAGCACCATTGATATCACCGATCGTGTGGTGAGCGCCTACGACGCGTCGAAACCGTAGGAATCGTCCTGCGCAGGAGTATCTTTTGGCCTTTACACTCAAACAGATCGGTGAGCTTGTCGGCGGCGAGGTCAACGGGGACGCCGGCAGGCTCATCACGGGAATCAGCTCCCTTGCCGATGCTTCGCCCGGGGACATCTCTTTTTACGCTGACCCGAGATACAAGGATTCCCTGAAGGGCACCAAGGCCTCGGCCCTTCTGGTTTCCCGGAAGACCGACCTTTACCCGGGAGCACAGATTCTCGTGAAGAATCCAGCCCTTGCCTACGCCAGGGTCGCCGCCCTGTTTGCCCCGGCTCTTCCCAGGCACCCGGGCGTCAGTCCCCGGGCCGTGATCCAAGAAAGCAGCGTCATCGGGGAGGAGACATCCATCTACCCCCTGGTTTACGTAGGCAGGGACGCGGTTATCGGGAATGGGGTCACCCTTTTTCCCGGGGTTTACGTAGGGGATCGGGTGAAGATCGGGGATCGCACCGTCCTGTATCCCAACGTGGTTGTCCTTGCCGACTGCATCGTGGGGAACGATGTCATCCTCCATGCGGGGACCGTGGTGGGAAGCGACGGCTTCGGGTTTGTGCAGGACCGGGGAACGAGCGTGAAGATCCCGCAGCTCGGCATCGTGCAGATCGACGATCAGGTGGAGATCGGGGCCAACAGTACGATCGACCGCGCAGCCCTAGGCAGGACGTGGATCCAGAAGGGGGTCAAGACGGACAACCTGGTCCAGATCGCCCACAACGCGGTCATCGGCGAGGGTTCCATTGTGGTAGCCCAGGCTGCGATAGCGGGCAGCGCGCGGCTTGGCCATCACGTGATCGTCGGCGGGCAGGTGGCCATCAATGACCACGTGGAGATCGGGGACCGTGTCATGATCGGGTCGCAATCCGGCGTGGCCAAATCCATTCCCGCGGGGGAGGTAGTCTCCGGAACGCCCACCATGCCGCACAGGTTGTGGCTGAGGATTAGCGGACTCATCACTCGGCTGCCGGAGTTCCTGGATCGTTTGAAGCGTCTTGAAAAGGGG
>JAFGPH010000013.1 GCA_016926135.1 Deltaproteobacteria bacterium | reverse complement strand
AGCCCGGCGCAATGGCGTTAACTCGAATCTTCGGTGAGTACCCATGGGCCATGTGGACGGCAAGCCATTGCGTGAAATTCGTCACGGCCGCCTTGGCGGCGCTGTAACCGATGGTGCGCGTGAGGGGACGGTAGGCAGCCATGGACGAAATGTTGATGATCACCCCTTCGCCCGCATCCGCCATCAACCGGCCGAACACCTGACTCGCAAGGATGGTGCCCACGAGATTGAGATCCACCACCTGCTTCAGGACGTCGTCCGGGAGATCGAAAAAGGACAGATCCGGGCCTGTGGTTGCCTGGGAAAGATTCCCTCCCGCCGCATTGATCAACCCGGTGATCCTGCCGAACGCGACCAGGATCTCTTCCTTTGCCCTGAGGAGGCTCTCCTTGTCGAGGACGTCCGCACGAATGAGCCTTGCCCGACCGGGCCCCCGATCGAGACGCTCCCTCAAAGGGTCTGAACGGGAGAGATCCCGATCCAGAACAACCACATTCGCACCGGAACGCACGAGGGCCGAGCCCATCTCGCCCCCCAGCACCCCGGCCCCTCCGGAAATCACAATGGTGCGGCCCGTGAAATCATGAGAGCGGCAAAGCCTTTCAAGTTCCATGGTCTCCTCCGGTGAAGCTCCCCGTGCTCATGCGCGGGGCGTCTGTGACAAAACCAACATCATCTCACCTCGTCTTGAAGCCCGGCCACTTCATCAAAGCTGCCTTCCAGTGCCTGGTAGAGCCGGGAAAAGATCGGATACATCCGGTCATAGAGCGCGGCATTTTCCTTGTGGGGACGGCAGGTCTTCCCCAGTTGTACATACCTTCCGGCCGCCTCGATGGAATCCAGCGCGCCGCCTGCAATCATGGGCCAAAAGGCGGCGCCCAGGGAAGAGGTCTCTCCCCAGACAGGCACGACCAGATCGCGGTTCAATGCGTCCGCCACGACCTGCAGCCAGAGATCCGACCGGGTGAACCCCCCTGAGGCAATCACCTGTGCGAACTCCACCCCAATCTCGCCGAGCATCTCATGGAGGGTTTTGAAACGAAACGCGATGCCCTCCAGGAGAGCGCGGGAGAGGTGCCGGATGTCGTGCTTCAGGGTCAACCCGAAGAAGGCGGCGCGGGCATTCAGGTTCCAATGGGGGCTACGCTCCCCCGCAAAGAAGGGAAGACAGATCAGTCCCCCTGCCCCTGCTTTGGCCTCGCCTGCAAGCCTGAGCACGTCCTCAAAGGAGAGCCACGGCTGCTCCGGCCTGAGGTGTACAAGGGCACGATTCAGCGAGTCCCGAAGCCAGGAGAGGGCCACGCCCCCATTATTGATGGCCCCGCCCACCAGCCAGTGTTCCCGGTCAATGGCATAGCACCAGCTTCTGCCCTTCCCGTCCAGGACGGGTCGCGGCGAGATAACGCGGAGGGCCCCACTCGTCCCCACCATGCAGGTGGCCCGCCGGGGAGACACGGCCCCTGCCCCCAGACTCGAATTGACTGCATCGGAGGAGCCGAGTGCAACCAACGTATTCCTGGGAATGCCCATCCTGCCGGCAAAATCCGGGCTCAGCCTACCAACCGGGTCTGCCGGAGAATGAAGAGAAGAGATTTTCTCCTCCCCGATTCCCGCCAGATCCAGGGCCAGGTCGCTCCACCGAAGTGTGTGGGTGTTCAGGAGCCCGGACCCGGCAGCCAGTGAATAGTCTGCCATGAACTCGCCTGTCAGTCGGCAAAGGACGTACTCCTTGGCGGAAACAAAGTGCCGGGTCTTTCTGAAGACATCCGGACGCCGATCCCGGATCCACATAATCTTGTAAAGCGGGTACATCCAGTGCACCGGGCATCCCGTTTCCCGGTAAAGATCCCCTGTCCTTGAAGAACCGCGCAGGGCGATGCACTGAGAGACGGCCCGGCCGTCCGCCCAGGTGATCACACCGGTCAGGGGATTTCCCCGGCCGTCCAGGGCCATCACGCTGTGAAGGGCCCCGCCGACGCTCAGGCCCGCGCAGGTCTCCGGCGCCAATCCTGCCTCGGCCACGGCCTTCCTCACAGAGGCAACCACAGCCACCACCAACTCCTCGGGGTTCTGCTCCTGCCACCTCTCCTGGACACCGTCGCCTTGGTAGGGCGACCCGGCGAAACCCAGCACGTTGGCCCTTTCATCCACCACTACGGACTTGCAGCTACCCGTGCCCAGGTCGATACCCAGAAACCAGGGAGTGTCCTTCACGGGAGCAGCCGGTTTCGGATGGTCATTGCTCATAGACTTCCGGGTTTATGGTGTAGGGCGAGCGTTCGCCCCGCAAGACCGAGAGGCATGCCTCCAGGGACATCCATCCCATGGCATTCGTGGCCTCGTCCGTGTGGGCTCCGGTGTGAGGCGTGACGATCACCTGCGCCAACCGGAGCAGCGGGTGATCCCCGGGGGGAGGCTCTTTGACGAAACAATCCAGCGCCGCACCCCTGAGATGACCGCCTTCCAGGGCATCCTGAAGTGCTCCCTCGTCGATCAGTTCCCCTCGTGCGGTATTCACCAGGAAGGATCCGGGCTTCATCTTCTGCAGAAACCGCCGGTTCACCACGCCTGCCGTGCCCGGAGAGGAGGATGCATGCAGGGAAACGAAATCGGAGGAGGCCAGCAACTCGTCCGTGGGCACAAGAAGAACGCCGAAACTTTCACTACACTCAGGTCCCACGCATGGATCGGAAACGAGGATGCGGCATCCGAAGCCCTTGAGCCTGGCGGCCACCTCCCGGCCGATGGACCCGAATCCCACCAGGCCTATTGTCTTGCCCCGCAATCCTACGCCGGTGTATCGGGGCCACCCTCCACGGCGGGTGAGCGCATCCGCATGGCAAAGGTCTCTGGACAGGGCGAGCATCAAGGCGATGGTCAGTTCCGCGACGGCAACCGAATTGGCGCCGGGGGTGTTGGTCACCACGACGCCTCTCGCAGTGGCGGCAGGGATATCCACCCTATCCACTCCCACGCCATAGCGCGCAATCACCTTCAGTTTCCCCGCAGCATCCATCACCGACCGATCGATGTGATCCAGTCCCGCGATATAGCCGTCGATGTCTTTGACCAGCGTCAAGAGTTCGGAAGAGGTGAGCGGACGTGAAAGAGGATTGTACACCACTTCCCCGACGATCTCTTCCAAGGTCTCCCTCAGTTTCGGGTCGTCCTTTCCAAAGCTGGTTGGAGTCACCAGGACCTTGCAGGCACGAAGACTCCTTCTTTCTGGTTCCCCATCATTCATGCCACGAACCTGTGCCAGGCAAGCTGAAAGCTCAAGGCTGAAAGCGGTTGGTAATTCGTTCTTTGGCATTTGAACTTTGAGCTTTGAGCCTATTCATTCCGCCTCAATCCCGAAATACCTGACCGCATTTCTGTAACAGATATCCTGGACCATGTTCCCCACCAGTTCCATATCCTCGGGTATCTCTCCACTCTCCATATCATTTCCCAAGAGGTTGCACAGGACGCGCCGGAAGTACTCATGCCGGGGATAGGAAAGGAAGCTCCGTGAATCCGTGAGCATGCCGACAAAGCAACTCAAGAGCCCTGCGGTGGAGAGGGCGTTGATCTGTCGTTCCATTCCCTCCTTGTGATCGTTGAACCACCAGGCCGCCCCGAACTGCATCTTTCCACGCACGTTGCCGTCCTGAAAACAGCCAATTATGGCGGCGATCAGGTCATTGTCTCTGGGATTCATCACATAGAGGATCGTCTTGGCAAGCTTCCCGTCGCGATCCAGGGTGTCCAGGAACCTGGCCAGCCCTCTCGCCGTCTCGAAGTCCCCGATGGCATCATAGCCCGTGTCCGGCCCCAGGGTCGCCATGGCCCTGGTGTTCGCGTTCCGCAAGGCACCAAGATGGAACTGCTGCACCCAGCCCCTTTCAGCATCCATTCTTGCCAGCTCGATCAGTACGGCCGACCGGAACTTGAGAGTTTCCCGGTTGTCGGGCCTTTTTCCCTGCCGCAACCGGCCGAAGATCCCTTGGACCTCCTTGAGGGTGTAGGGCTCCGCATAGGCGAACTCGATCCCATGATCCGAAACACGGCACCCCGCCCCATGAAAGAAATCGTGCCTCTTGCGCATGGCTTCAAGGAAAGAGGCGAAATCCCCGATGCTGCACCCCGCTGCCGTCTCCAGTTGACCGATCCAGCGGTTGAAAAGGTCCGGGGAGTCCACCGCCAATGCCCGGTCCGGCCGAAAGGCGGGCAGTACCTTCACGGGGAAAGCAGCGTCCCCCCTGATCTGAAGGTGATACTCCAGGCTGTCTACCGGATCATCGGTGGTACATACCACCTTGACGTTCATCTTCCGAAGGAGGGCGCGGGTGCTGAAATCCTTGGCTCCGAGCATTTCAGAGCATGTCTCGTAGATGTCTTTTGCCGTGTCCGGGTTGAGGAGCCGGTCGGAGATTCCGAAATATCGCTTCAGTTCGAGGTGGGTCCAGTGGTAGAGGGGGTTGCGCAGGGTCTTCGGCACGGTCGCAGCCCACGCCTGGAATCTCTCGAAGTCAGGGGCATTGCCCGTAATCAATCGTTCATCGATGCCGTTGGCCCTCATGGCCCGCCACTTGTAATGGTCGCCCATCAACCAGATCTGGGTCAGGTTCCGGAAACGCATGTCTTCAGCGATCTCACGGACAGGTAGATGGGTGTGGAAATCAAAGATCGGCATATCCCTGGCAAAGTCGTGGTACAGGGTTCTGGCCGCGGCCGTCTGAAGCAGGAAGTCTTCGGACAAGAATGCTTTCATGGCCGCGCCCCTCCCTTGAAAAAAGTCAATCCCGTTCCAGATGATAAAGGATCTCACCGGCCGGGTCCACATAGAGGATTCCCTCCCCCTCCCTGCCTGCGTAATCCGAAAGTCGAATGCCCCCGGGATCCAGGTATCCCAGATTGACCTTCTCACACGTCTCTCTGGGGATGGATGTGGCCAGAACCACGTGGATACGAGGTCTCTCCACCCCGTTCTCACAGGTGCCCGTGCCACGAACGTGGGTCAAGTGGGCCAGCACACCCCTGGGGACATCCCCGAATCGGTCCATTTGTGCGAGGAAGTAATCCTTGGTGTGATAACCGATTCTCTCAATGTAGTTCCCCCAGCTCCTGGAGAGCTCCCGCACGTGCGGCGCATAGATAATGAGCGTTCCATGTTCGGCCACCACCTGTTCGAGTTTGTACATGACCTTTCCTGCGGTCCAGATCTCGTCGTACATGGCGGGTGCTCGACCCAGAACCAGTCTGAAGGGTTTCTCTTTGGTTACCACGTGGACCTTCCGGGATAAATCCGCAGCTTCCGACCATGCCGCCCTGAGGTCTCCTGCATACAACCCGCAAAGCCCCCCCTCATGGTTCACGACCATGGCCAGGCAGTGCATGGGGACCGAGAGTTTTTCCACGGCCCCGTCAATGACCCGGCGTACAGGGGTATCCTTCACGCCGATGATCTTCATGCAGGTCAAGACCGCCCCCAGCCAGTGGAAAAAATGAAGGAACTCCCCGCCGGAAATCCCCGGGAAAAGATACTTGGCCCCGCCCGAGAAACCCACCACCTCGTGGGGAAACACAGGCCCTACGATGAGAATCAGGTCGTAGTCGAAGACCCTGCGGTTGATCTCGATGGGCACCTCTTCCCTCAGCAGCCCCCCGGACAGCTCTTCCACTTCTTCGGGCCGGAGAACCCCGATGCGACGGAAAATGTCCCGGCCGCTCCACTCGTGATTGAAGAACGTCGATTTCCCGCATGCATCGAAGGCCCTGTCGATTCCGTAGAGGGCTAGGATGTCCTTTCGGGACATGGGGGTGTGGGTTCCAAGGGCCACCATGAAGTCGAGTCGGGCGCATCTCCCTTCCAGCACCTCACGGATGGAGGAGATCATCACGGGCAACGGACAGGTCCTCGTGGCGTCCGGCGTCAGCACAAGGACCCGTTTCCCCTCATAGAGACGGGCAGGCGTCCCCGCCTCGACGATGGATCTCACGTCCCCATCACGAAGGCTGCCCTCGGCATCGCCCTTTCCAACGACCATGATTGTCCTTGATCCCCTTCCAGGGACAATGAAAAGCCAGGAGGAAGTTCAGAAGTTGTAAGGCCGGCAATCCTCCCTGCATTCATAGAAGCCCGCTATTTCCTCCCCGGTCGCATCCATGAAAGCCTGAAGATCCCGTTCATCGTCAAATCTCATGACACCCACATGCCCTACGGCCCTGTCGGCCGGGGCACACGACTCCGGCCCGATCATGGATCTCAGGAACTCATCGGGTTCACCCCTGTAATTCTCTTTCAGTTCCTTTTCACTGACGGCCTTCCTGGGCCGCCGGTAGGAATCAAAATACACGTAGTATCTCATGCAATCACCCTGCACTACCCGCCCTCTTTCATCACTTCCCTCAGCTTCTCCATGAGGACGTCCAGGGAAAAAGGCTTCTGAAGAAATCCCTGGGCCCCGGCGTCCAGGATTTCCTGGGCCGGTCCCTCCTGGGAATACCCGCTGCACACAATCACCTTCAGACCCGGCCTGGCTTCCAGCAGGCACCTGTAGACTTCCTTGCCGGCCATGTCGGGGAGGATCACATCCAGCACGGCCAAGTCGATAGACTCTTCAAGGGACGTCGCGATTCGGACGGCCTCCTTTCCGTTCTCTGCCGCCAGCACCCGGTAACCCAGCTTCTCCAGGAGCGCCCGGCTGACCTCCATGATCATCTCTTCGTCCTCGACCAGGAGGATCGTCCCTGCACCTCGGGAAGGTTCAGCCCGTCGGATTCCCGGTTTCACCTTTGCGGGCTCGACGGCCGGCAGGTATACCCTGACCGTGGTTCCCTTCCCGATCATCGACTCCACGAGAACACATCCCCCGTGGTTTCTCACAATACCGTATACAGCGGGCATCCCAAGCCCGCGACCCTGAAACTTGGTCGTGAAGAAGGGTTCGAAAACCCGGCCTCTCGTCTCTTCATCCATGCCCTTTCCATTGTCTTCAATCGTGAGAGACACATAACGGCCCGGTCCAATGTCCGGACACGCGCCGGCGGTTTCCTCATCCAGGTACTCGTTTCGGGTGGAGATGCGGACATGGCCCTCCCCTTCGATAGCCTCGGAGGCATTGCTCAGGATGGCCGAGAGCACCATCTGCATCTGCACAAGATCCGCCTCGACGGCCTGGACATCCGGCGGCAGGTCCGTATCGATGTGGACAGCGGGTTCCAGGGTATGGCTGACCGAGGGGAGTGTCTCCCGGACAAGATCACTCAGGGAAAGAACCCTGACCTGGTATTTGCCACCCTGTGCATAGGCCAGGAGCTGGCTGGTCAACTGGGCCATCCGCTGTGTGGAAACCCTCATGTGTTTCACCATACCGGACGTGTCCTTCCCCTCCCCGGCGTTCATCTGCAGGAGATCCAGGTTAAGGGAGATGGAGGCAAGGGCATTGTTGAACTGGTGGGCGATCCCTCCTGCAAGGGTGGCCACGGCCTCCATTTTGCGCGCATCCTCGAGCCTGGCCTGCATCTTCTCTTTTTCCTCATCAGCCTTCTTGCGCTCACTCACGTCCCTGTAAATGCCGTAAGCCCCCACGACCTTGCCTTCGATGATCACGGGCACCCCGAAGAACTCCACATCGATCGCGGTCCCATCCTTCCGGAATCTCCTTCCGGATCCATGGATGGCTACACCCCCCATGGTCCTTTCGGTATAGCCCGCCGCTTCCTCCCGGAATTCGCTCCCTGAAATCACGGCGTCCAGGTCTTTTCCTTTGATCTCTTCGGAGCCGTGCTGAAACAGATCTTCGAAAAGGCGGTTGCACGTGATGATCCTGTGCCGGTCATCCAGTTCCACAATCGCCAGGGAGCTGTAATGAACAAGGGACTCAAGCCTCTTCTTTTCAAGTTCCAGCCGCCCCTCCGCTTCCACCCGCCGGCCGATCTCATCCTGAAGCCACGCGTTGGTGTCTCGAAGGGCACGGGTTCTCTCATTCACCTCT
>JAFGPH010000613.1 GCA_016926135.1 Deltaproteobacteria bacterium | reverse complement strand
TCTTTCCTGAATCGACCGGATTTTGCCATCTGGTCAAGATCCTTGTTGGTCGCGGATATGAGCCTGAAATCGCTGCGCAGTTCCTTCCCGCCGCCCACCGGGCGATAGCGCCGTTCCTGAAGCACCCTGAGGAATGCCTTTTGAATCTCAAGGCCGAGTTCCCCCACTTCATCAAGAAAAAGAGTTCCCCCGTCCGCCATCCTAATAAGACCTTCCTCCGATCGGACTGCGCCTGTGAATGCCCCTTTTTCATGCCCGAAGAGGGAACTCTCGATGAGCGTTTCCGGAAGGGCGGCGCAGTCTACCACGACAAAGCTCTTGTTGGCGCGGCCGCTGTTCTCATGCAAGGCCCTTGCAAAGAGCTCCTTCCCTGTGCCGGTCTCACCGGAGATGAGCACATTGCTCTCCGTGTCTCCGGCCCTGGCCACAAGGTCGAAACAATGCCTCATCCTGGGACTGCTCCCCACAATGCCTTCCAGCTTCAAGGCGACCGGGAGTTTCTTGGTCTCTTTTTCTTTTCGATACTGAATGGCACGATTCAAGGTGAGGGTAACGGCGTCCTTGGAAAGGGGTTTCCGGATGTAGTCCCAGGCCCCGCTCTGGATGGCAAGCTCGGCACTGTCGGCATCGCCTTCCCCTGTGATAATGATGACCTCCGGCGATGAAGCCGTATTGCTGATCTTTGGCAGGGCATCGAGGCCGTTTCCATCAGGCAGATGAATGTCAAGGAATACGATGTCATAGCCCTCGGAAGAAATCTTCCTGAGTCCTTCTTTCAGCGTGAGAGCGTATGACCTGTCGCATCCCACCCGTTCCGCCAGTCGAGTCAAAGCGACACAAACCCCCATGTCATCATCGATGATCAGGATGTTGGCCATTCGCCTCCCCTGCGTGGCTCATGGATTGTCAATCACGCGGCGGATTGCTCCCGCGATCTCTTTCCTCACAATCGGCTTCATGACATATCCGCCAATACCCATGGCCTTGGCCTCTTCTTCGTTGACCAGGTCGCTGAAGCCGGAGCAGAGGAGAATCGGGATCCCAGGCTTGATTTTCTGGACCTCGATGGCGAGGTCAGTGCCCGTCAAATTGGGCATGGTCTGGTCGGTGAGGAGCAGATCGAACCTTGAGGGATCGCTCTGAAAGAGTTCCAAGGCTTCCACGCTGGAAGTCCGGGCCGTGACTCTGTAGCCGAGATGCTCCAGCATGGGCTTCATCGCATCAACCATGGCCTTCTCGTCATCGACCAGAAGAATGCGTTCCGTGCCTCCGGGAAGCGAAACGCCGCTCTGGATGGATGAAGGGGCCTCGCGCTCCACCGCAGGGAGATATACATGAAATGCGCTCCCCTTTCCGGGCTCGCTTTCGACACTCACCGTACCTCCGAGGCTTGCGACGATCCCATGAACTACGGCAAGTCCCAGTCCCGTTCCCTCGCCCTTTTCCTTGGTCGTGAAATAAGGTTCAAACACGTGCTCCATAACCTCAGGACTCATCCCGTTACCCGTATCGACCACCCTGAGCGTGAGGTAGCATCCGGGGTGCGACCCCGGGATACTGGCAGCAGACGCTGAATCAAGTGACTCATTGGCAAAACCGACCTCCAGCACGCCGCCCTTTTCCCGCATGGCATGGGCCGCGTTCGTGCAGAGATTCATCAGGATCTGATGGATCTGGGTCGGGTCTGCCGAAATGGACCAGGGTTCGGTGGTGATGTCTTTTCGTATCTCGATGGTAGACGGCAGGCTGGCCCTAAGGAGTTTGAGAACCTCTTTGACAATGGGCCCAATTTTCAGCAGCACCCGCTTGCTTTCCTTTTGCCGGCTGAAGGCCAGGATTTGCTGCACCAGTTCTCTTGCGCGCTCACCTGCCTTCAGTACCTGCTCCAGGCTGAATCTCTGCCTGCTCTTTTTTGGGATGTCATCCAAGGCCATTTCCGTATGGACGATGATGGGTGTGAGAATGTTGTTGAAGTCATGGGCGATGCCGCCAGCGAGGGTGCCGAGGGCCTCCATCTTCTGGGCCTGCTGGAGCCGTTCTTCCATCTTTTCCCGTTCGGTGATGTCCCTGAAGGTGACCACTGCCCCACTCGGTTTAGTGCCTTCAAATATTGGTGTGCTGGTATACTCCACGGGAAAGGTCGTTCCATCCTTTTTCCAAAACAGGTCTTTGGTTGAGCGGTGGATGGTGCCGTCCCTGTATGCCATGCAGATGGGGCAATACTCTTCAAGGTAGGGGGTTCCATTCGCCTTCTGGAAATGAATGAGCTGATGGGAACGCCTGCCGAGCAGTTCCTCGGGATCATATCCAAGCCACGCTGCGGCAACAGGGTTGATGAAAGTCACCTTTCCCTCTGAATCCAGGCCGAAAATGCCTTCTCCCGCAGACTCCAGCAGCAATCTGTTCCGCCTGCTCACGCGATCCAGTTCCTTTTCCGCAAGCTTACGTTCGGTAATGTCTTGCAGCGCACCGTAGACTCTCACGATGCTGCCTGCCGTATCCCTGATGACCCGTATTCGTGCCAGGGCATGGCGCACATCGCCATCACGGCGAATGACGCGATTTTCAAAAACGAGAAAGGTTTCCGGGTCTCTGCCGACTCTATTTCGCCCTATCATTTCATGAAACGCCCCGACGTCTTCGGGGTGTATGAACCTTCTGACGTATTCGTCCATCGCCATGCGGTAACCGCCTTCATGCGCGGCGGTGGTGCCACAAAAGGCGTAGAAAGGATCATTAAAGACAAAGGATTCGGTCGCTGGATCGATCTCCCAATATACGATATGCGCAAGATCCATTGCCTCTGTCAACTGAAGCTGGCTGGTGTGCAAAGCCACTTCCGCCTTTTTGCGTTCGGTGATGTCGCGTGAAACGTGTACGCTCCCGATCATCCGTCCCTGTGAGTCGAACATCGGAGAAGTGCTGACAATGAAATCGCCGCCCAGACGCTTTTCGCTCACCTCCACCATGTGCTCCTTACCATCTCTCAATGATCGCACATTGGGACAGAAGGGAGGGGGGGCATCTCTTCCATGGACCGCGTTGTAACAGAACTGCCCTGCGCATTCTTCAGGTGTGAGCCCCAGGCGGTCTGCCATGGCTTTGTTGACCTGCACGATCCTGAAATCGTTATCCAGGATTGCAATCAAATCCGGCACGGCATCGAACGTCTGTGCCCATCGTTTCGTTGCTTGAAGTACCCTTGCTTCCGATGCCTTACGTTCGGTGATATCAATGACTGTTCCCAAGACCGCAGGTCGGCCCTGATGCAAGGCCCGGGATCCAAATGCCTCAAGCGTACGAAGGGCTCCTTCCTTGCGGCGCATGTGAAATTCAAAGTGATCCGACTCTATCTCACCGATTGTCCGGCGCCGTATGCTGTCCAGTACACGTTCCCTGTCTTCCGGTGTCAGCAGATCCCCGGGTCCAAGTCTATCCATAATTTCCTCTATGGCATAACCGAAGATCTCTGCGAGGGCCTGATTCACATAACGGAAGAGACCGTCCTGAATGATATACACACCCACAAGCGACTTCTCGGCAAGGGTGCGGAAGCGTTCTTCAGACTCACGGAGGATCTTCTGCACACGCGCCCGCTCTCTTCGATTTTCCGCCTCACGCAAGGCGCGCTTGAGCGCAGGCACAAGCCGCGAGAGCTTCTGCTTGAGTACATAATCTGTTGCGCCTTCGGTGAGGGCTTCAATGGCAGGGTCTTCGCCCATGGTTCCGGAGACGAAGATGAACGGAACATCAGGGCAGACTTCACCGGCGAGGCGCAGCGCAGACAGTCCGTCGTAAGAGGGGAGACGATAATCCGCGAGGATCACGTCATGTCCCCCTTTACGCAAGGCTTCGCTGAACTGATCCCGTGTCTGGACGACGGTCGTTCGGCATGACATGTCCGCGGCATCGAGCATAGCCTGAATGAGTTCAGCGTCCGTCGCATCATCTTCCAGGTGCAGGATATTTATCGGATTGCCCATCTCACGCCATCCCTTTCCCTCGTTGAGAATAGTGTCGCTTAGTCTCCCCTCCCTTGACCTGTCTGCGTCGAGAATGCGACAGGCAGGCGGGAGGGGATCAAGGGGAGGGTGGAAGATGTGGATTTCTCACCCGCACCCCGACCCTCCCCCGTCGAAGGGGGAGGGAGAAACCTGCTGTTTCGAAAGCATATTTTTGCACCCCTTGTATCCAGCATCAGATCTTACAGGACGCGAACAGTTACTCAAAGGGGGGGGATATGACTCACCTCCCTTTCGCAAAGGGAGGCCGGGAGGGATTTCACGGTGTACGCGGAACGTAACCCATATTTATGCCAGCATTTGCTTAGGTCACGGTTTCTTCACGCTGTCCGGCGGCGGTTCGTTAATGATTGCCCAAAAAAGCCCGATTTCTTTAACGGCCCTGGCGAACTCGGTGAAGTGAACCGGTTTGACCACGTAAGCATTGGCGCCCAGCCTGTAGCCGTTTTCCAGATCGTGGGATTCGCGCGAAGAGGTCAGGATGACAACCGGAACAAGACGCAGTTGCTCGTCGGATTTGAGTTGCTTCAAGACCTGGCTGCCGTCCAGCCGGGGCATCTTGAGATCCAGCAGAATGAGCACCGGATTCCCCTCGGGCCGCTGGGCAAAGGGTCCCTTGCGGTACAAATAGTCCAGGGCCTCCACCCCGTCGCGGGCGACCACCACCTCGTTGGCGAGGTTGTACTCCTCCAGTGCATGCAGGATGAGCTCGATGTCTTTTGGATCATCTTCCACAAGCAGGATGCGTTTGAGGGCTCCCATGGTCGTGTCTCTCCTGATGCATGCCGATCGCCGCAACCCGAATCGGCATTTGTGGATAGATGAAGGTTCAGAGGTTCATACGGCTCCGCCGGTCCAGAGGTCAACCCTGAACTCGTGGACCTCTGCCGCAAACATATCGCGAATTCCCTTAAAATTCAATCAAAAGGCTTTCATGGTCAAGCCGCTGGAACGGACTGAGGCAATGAGAAGAAGAATGTCGCGCCCTGGCCGACCTTTCCCCCGGCCCAGGTTCTGCCGCCGTGCCTGGTGATGATCCGACGGACGGTCGCCAGTCCGATCCCGGTCCCTTCGAATTCCTCGGCCCGGTGCAGGCGCTGGAACACGCCAAAGAGTTTGTCGGAGTAAGCCATG
>JAFGPH010000113.1 GCA_016926135.1 Deltaproteobacteria bacterium | reverse complement strand
GGGGAAAAAGCGAACCGCAGAATATCGAATTTCGAATGTCCAATGTCGAAGGAAAGACAGGACAAAAGCTACAGAATTGGGGAAAAAGCGAACCGCAGAATATCGAATATCGAATGTCGAATCTCGAAGGGAAGACAGGACAACAGATACAGAACCGGGGAAAAAGCGAACCGCAGAATATCGAATTTCGAATGTCCAATGTCGAAGGAAAGAGTTCGAGGAAACGAACCGGTGATTCCGCGTTCGCGGATGGAAGTTCTTCCTGATGGAACCGGCAGATGGTACCGTGGTTCCGGTCGAAGCGAAGCGCAGAACCGAAACCCAGAATCCCCTTTCAAGTTTCGCGAGGGCTGAAAAGCCATGTCTGATTTCGAATACGTCGGGAACCTGCACGTGCATTCCCTTTACTCCGACGGTGCGGCCACGGTTGGAGCCATAGCGGAATGTGCGGCCGGGGCCGGGTTGGATTTTGTGGGCCTGAACGACCACGCCTACTTGTGCCGCTCACTGCACCTGGAGGAGGAGGGGCTCCACGGAGGGGTCCTCGTGCTGATCGGGGCCGAGATCGGCAAGCGGTTTCATCACTACCTCGCCTATGACCTGAAGGAGTGTGTTCGAGAAAACGACCCGAATCCCCAGGAGGTGATCGATGAAGTGAACCGGCAGGGAGGATTCGGATTCCTGGCACACCCCTTTGAGAAGGGCATGCCTTTTCTGGAGCGCTCCGTGGCCTACACCTGGAACGACCTCTCCGTGCAGGGTTTCACGGGCATCTGCATCTGGAACTTCACCTCCCGCTGGAAGGAGCGCGTGAAGACCGCGCTTCACGGCCTTTCCTGCCTGGCGTTCAAGGCGGAAACCTTGCAGGGGCCTAGTCCCGAGACCCTCTCGTTTTGGGACAGCCTCTGCCGGAGCCGCAGGGTGGTGGCCATCGGGGGATCCGATGCGCACGGTTCGACCATCCGGTGGGGATTCCTCCGGTTGACCCCCCTGACCTATGCGCATCTGCTCGGCACCATCAACATACACATCCTTCTGCCGCACGCCTTGCCCAAAGAATTCGCCCGGGCCAAGCACGAGATCTACCGGGCCATGCGGGAAGGAAGGCTCTTCGTGGCCCATGACGGGCTTCGCAGCGCCCGGGGATTCCGTTTCTCTTTCCATGCGAAAGACATGACCCTTCTCATGGGAGAGGAGGCTTCTTTCCCGGGTGAAGGGGAGATTCGCATTGAGCTGCCTCAGCCGGGAGAGATCCGCCTGATCCAGGATGGCGTTCACCTTCGAACATGGCAGGGGAGGGGGGCTTCGTTCCCGGTGGTTGAGAAGGGGGTGTACCGGGTAGAGGCATACCGCGGAGTTCCTTTTTTCGGCCTGCGTCCCTGGATCTTTTCAAACCCGATATACCTCAGGTAAGGGTTGAATCTTTGCAGGATTCAGAGTCTAGACTCACCCCCTTCTTATCACCCCATCTCTTGATTCTGTCTCCCATTTGTGCTACACTCATTGTGAGTTGGAGGTAAATCATGAACAAATCCGAAATGATTCGAGCCAGGATCGAGCCCGGCCTGAGAGACAAAGCCGAGAGCGTATTCCGAAAACTCGGATTGACTACGACCCAGGCGATCACGTTGTTCTACAAGCAGGTCGAGCTTCGCAACGGTCTTCCCTTCGATCTGCTTATCCCCAATCGAACTACACGTCGGACGTTTGACGACACGGATGCGGGCTGCAACGTGGTAATTTGCGATAATGTGAATGACATGTTCCGGAAGCTCGGTATCTAATGCTGACCCCCGGTTTCTCAAACCAGTTCGAGCGAGACGTCAAGCGTATGCAGAAACGGTGGAAAGACATGGAAAAACTCAAGATCCTCATTCGTTCCCTGGTCGCTGAGGAGACGCTCGATGCCATCCATCGGGAGCATAAGCTGCTCGGAAACTGGAAAGGAAGGCGAGAGTGCCGTCTTGAATCGGACTGGCTCCTGATCTACAAGATAGAGCCCGGCCGAATTGTCTTTGAGCGCACAGGAACGCACTCGGATCTTTTCAAAAGGTGAATCCTCTGCTTTTCTGCCGACTGTCCAAAGCCAGGCTTCATCTTCAACTGATCTCGTTGACGCGCAGATTTCTTTGATTTGCACACGGCGTCTACGTTCTGGCCTGCGCATCCCGATTGGCTGGCCAAGTTCCTGCAGGTTCTGGGGACGAAAATCGAGCCCTGAATCGTGAACGCGAACTGCGAGGAGCAAACCCATTTTTCCCGGGTGATCGCGGTAATTGGCGATTGACGGATTTTTCCTTTCGTCTTATCCTTGCACCATGAACCCTGCACCTTGTCTTTTTTTCTCGCCTGGGTGGCGGAATGGGTAGACGCAAGGGACTTAAAATCCCTCGGTCCTTCGTGACTGTACGAGTTCAAGTCTCGTCCCAGGCACCAGCGAAGTCATCGCCCTGCATGCCGGCAATAAGATGTCTGGAATTTAAGGCACCCCCCCCCCTCACGGGTGCGAATGAATTACGCGTCGGAAGTGATGGGCGATTTCGGTAAAGTGCCCGTCTCCTGTAAAGATTGAGGTACGGTTGCGGATGCAGAGGGCCGCGATGGTCACATCTTTTGAGGGTACCAGGATGCCGTGGCTTTGCAGCGCACGATACATCCCGGCGGCAAGGAGGTGTGTCTCCCTGTCGGCATCCAGAAAGGGAGCCTAAGCTCAATAACGCGCAGAAGGAGGTCTTCTATGAGCACTTCAAGGAAAGTTTTGATGTCAGTGCTGGTGAGTCTGGGGATCATTACCCTGGCAGGCTGCGGGGTCAGCAAAGAGGATCATGAGAAGGCGGTATCTGAACTCGGCAAGGTGAAGGCGGAGTTGGGGCAGGCGAATACCAAGGTGGCGGAATTGGAGAAAGCCCTCAAGGATGCCCAGGTCCGGATGAAAGCTCAGGCCGACAAGCCTGCGTCCGTGCCGGCGCCGGCAGCAGTGAAGAAACCGGATGCGGCTGAGTCCGGAATGCAGGACAAGCTTGCTGCGGCCCAGAAGGAAGCCGCCGATCTCCGCACAAAGGTGGAAAGCCTGATGGGGGAGAATGCCGGATTGAAAGACATGCTGGCTAAACTCAAAGCGGAGTATGCCGAGATCCAGAAAAAGCTGGGAGGGGCAGCGAAGGTGCCGGCCCAGCAACTGCCTGCGGGGCTTCCCAAAATGCCGTAGCGCAGGCCCATGGGGGAACACGCAGCGGCATGTGATAAGGATTCCGGATCTTCGCCTTATCCAAGCCGGAAGGATACCCCATTTGCCGCACAAACAAAACGGGCAAGGCCGGAGAGATCTTGCCCGTTTT
>JAFGPH010000112.1 GCA_016926135.1 Deltaproteobacteria bacterium | reverse complement strand
GAAGAATGAGGTACAACGCCCTGGTCTCATCAGACTGGAACGAGTGTCTTGCCCCATGCGGTCCCTTTGACCCGATTCTCGCCGTCTATCCGGAACTGAGCGCCTCTCTCACAACCGTCTTCCGGATGTACACGTCAAACAGGATCACCCTGGGGGAGGCCGTTGATAGAATCCGTGAGAGCCTCCCGGGGCCTGTCACGGAAGAAGACATGGATGCCTACCTGGACAAGTCCTTCATGACGTACAGGAGGGTCCCGGCCCTGATCGATTGGTGTCTTCAGAGGGGTATCCTTTTCCTGATCAACACCACCGGCACCCAGGGGTACTTTCAGAGGATCCTGCGCAAGGCCCTCCTTCCCCGGGATATCCTTGTGGCTGCCAACCCTTTGATCCGCTACTCCGAGGGGGGAGGCTCTCAGCACCCCATGATCGAGGTTCTGGAAATTCAGGACAAGGCGAAAAACACAGAGAAGATTATCCGCGCATACGGCATTCCGGCAGGGAGGGTAATCCTGATCGGGGACAGCGGGGGGGACGGCCCCCATTTCGAGTGGGGAGAATCCAATGCCACTCACCTGATCGGCAGCATGACCAAACCGTCGCTGGAGCACTACTGCACGGCCAGGGGAATGACCATCCACGCCCATTTCGGCATCTCCTACGCCGAAGGCGATCCGCGGGACCTTGAGCGGGAGATGCGGGTGGACTTCATGGGTTTGGCCGGCCTGATCGAAGATCTCCTGCGGTGACATCCATTCCAGCTCAAACAGGCGTGAAGCCGCAGACTGATAAGAGCCCTCCGTCCATTGGATGGATATGTTCGAGCGGTGAGAGACCGATACGCCCAGTGAGCAAGCGGATTGCCACCGATCGAGAACTCTCCTGGAGGGTGACCTGCCCTTTGGCCGTGACGGTCGCGCTCATTCCTGGCTCCTTGCGTTTCTCCTTACTTTCATGTCTTACTGTAGACTTCCCGTGAGTTGCCGTCAACACCGACTACTCCCAACGGTCGCCGTCCTTTCTTTCCAGGTCGATGAAGTCTTTTTCACGGACTCTTCCCGGCCCGGCGGTTCCCCCCAGGAAAGAACTCAGGACCCAGTTCACGAGGCTGATCACGAGCGAACCCAGGACGGCCGACCAGAAGCCGTGCACCACGAAACCCGAAATGACCCCGGAAGCCATCATGAGGAGGAAGGCATTGATGACGAAGGTGAAGAGCCCGATGCTGAGGATGTTGATGGGGAGGGTGAGGATGATGAGGATGGGGCGCAGGAAGGCGTTCAGGATACCCAATACCGCCGCAGCGAAAAAGGCGCTCAGAAACCCCTTCACCTCTATGCCTTCGATAATGTACGAGGCGATCAGGATGGCCAGGGTCAGGACGAGCCATCGGAAAAAAAGCCCATGCATACTCTCCTCCTCCAAGAAAGAGGGCTTCCAGAATTGACGGACGGGACATTAAAGCTTTAAATACACTGCCGACAGCTTATCCTTGAATTCCTTGAAAAATCTCGCGTGCTCTTCTTCCCACCGGGCGAGCAAGAGAAAGGCCTTTTTCACATCTCCGGTGGTCTTCTCCGCCATGGCGCCATAGAATTCGGAGATGTCCTTTTCGATGAGATAGGCCGTATTAAAAATGCATGCATCCGGCAGGGTGGAATCCCTCATGCACTCCTTGAGGAACCCGGCCTTTTCCTTCCGGTCGAAGAACCTGGTCTTTTCCATTTTGATACGACCCAGCGCACCGGCCTCGAACTCGGGCCCGCGATGGAGACCCTGCAGAATCCGGTTGAGCATGTCGATGTGTTTTTCCTCCTCTTCGATCAGGCGCCTGAAGGCGCTCCTGGCCGTCCCCGTGCCCAGACGCTTCAGGGACTCCTCAAAAAAACTCTTTCCCGTCTTCTCCTGACTCAGGGCATATTCGAAAATCCTGATCAGGTTTTCGTTCTTGCCCATGGAGACCTCCTCTCGCCCTCCCGCAGAGAACCGCTTTACGGGAGCATCGGGCGACCCCCGGAAGGAGGGGGCTGTTGACCACTGCCTTTCAAACCCCAACCTTTAAGCCCCAAATTCCAAAAAGATTCGAATCCACAAGACAAGAGACTACTGAAGGACCGATTTGGGTGTCGCCTTCAGCCTTTTCACCACCATTCTTTCCCGGTCCAGCATCTGATCGGCCTCGGGTTTGATCTCCTCTTTCCAGTAATCGGACTCGTACACGTCCCGGTAAAGCTTCTCCCGCTCCTCCTCGCCCTCAAAACGGCGAATCCACACGTAGAGGTCCTCCTCGTCGAGACTCACAAAACCCCCGACGAACACCACCCCTTTGGAGACCTGGAAGGGAATGATCTTCTCCTCCATGAGTCTCACCCACTCAGCACGGCGTCCGTTCCTGATCCGGTATTCGCGAAGCTCAAATAACATGGTCGGCTCCTTTCTTGTTCACACCTTCAGGTCCCACAACCCCGTCAGATCCGAAAAGTATCGGTCAAACTCCTCGTCATCCAGACTTCCGCGCTTTGCGAGCAGTTCCTCGCTCAGGAACCCCGCCGAGTAGACCGGCTTCGGCCGGTCGCTGAGCACCGCCTTCAGGACGACCTCCGCGACCACTTCCGGCCCCGGCACCACAGCGTTGACAAAGAGCTTCCCCACAGCGGCTCCCGATGCCTGGTAGAGGGGCTTGTAGTCAGGGGCG
>JAFGPH010000612.1 GCA_016926135.1 Deltaproteobacteria bacterium | reverse complement strand
GGTCGAAGACCGACGGGGTCATGCATGCCTGCGGGCATGACGGTCACGTGGCCACGACATTGGGGGCGGCCAGGATACTCCGACAGTCTCGTGAGGCGTTTTCGGGACAGATCAAGTTCGTGCTCCAGCCCGCAGAGGAGAGATTGGCCGGTGCAACGGAAATGATCCGCCAGGGGGTGCTTTCAGAACCCAAGGTGGATGCGGCGCTTGGATTTCACCTGTACAACTCCATGCCCACCGGCCAGGTGGCCTTTCGGACCGGCCCCACCATGGCCGGTGCCGACTCCTTCGTCATGGAGATCAGGGGAAGAGGGGGCCATGCAGCCGTGCCGGACGAAGCCATTGATGCCATCCTGATCAGCTCCCACGTGATCACTTCCCTGCAGGCTCTGGTCAGTAAGGAGGCTTCCCCCCACACACCCCTTGTCGTTCATGTGGGGACGATCCACGGGGGAAATGCATTCAACGTTGTTGCGGACAGGGTAGAACTCAGAGGCACGGTGAGGGCTTTGGATGCGAATCTCCAGCACGGCATGCGCGAAAAGGTGGAACGCATCGTCTCACACACTGCGAGTGCATTCCGGGGCGATTTCAGCCTGGAGTACGATTCTCTTTGCTGTCCCCTGGTCAATGACCCCGCCATGGTCCGCCTTGTGAGAGAACAGGCACTGCAAATCGCAGGCGCGGGAAATGTCATTGAGAGCGGTCCTATCATGGCCAGCGACGACATGGCCTTCTTCCTTCAAGAGGTTCCAGGCTGTTTCTTCTATGTTGGAGCGGCCGACCGGGAGAAAGGTGCGAAACACCCCTTCCATCATCCCCTTTTCGATTTTGACGAAGATGCCATGCCGATTGCCGCTGAGGTCCTGGTAAGATCGACCCTGGCTTTTCTCTCTTCCCCGGCTTGAAGCAGGAGGGACCTGAACTCAGGGTGTTCCCCGGTGCGAATTTGAAGAATACGTCTATGACTGGTATCCGTTTCTCGCCGTTCGACCCTGGTTCGCGGCAACAAGGGGCGGCCTGATCACGATATGCGCCTTGGCCCGGAGCATCGTGGATCGTGTCGCGGAGGACCCGGCTGCTGACCCCGAACTTGTGGCTGGAGTTCAAAGGACTCTCGAAGACATCGTTCGATCTTATGCTCTCCTCCTGGGCATGGAAAAGGTGTGTGAAGGAATTCTGGGCCAATTCGAGAAGGCTCAGAAGGGCATTCAGCGCTATCAATGGATGAAGGTTTATGAGGACTTAAACACCTTCAGGACATCCATGCCATCGGAGATGGTG
The DNA here is from genome assembly GCA_016926135.1 of Deltaproteobacteria bacterium. Next base: position 2,076 of record JAFGPH010000612.1, on the reverse strand, counting down.
TGCGATTTCGCGGAAAAGGATGTGGACTTGCGATTGCCGGTGTTTGAATGCGGTCACCACCTGATTGCATTCGATGGTGCGGCTTTGTTGCTGAATGAATTGTGGCAGCGGCTGCCTGGACGATGAGGCTGTTTCATGAATGAACAACTTAGCCTGTTTATCCACGAAAACACCCTTTACAACAAGGCCCTGGAACGGCTCCTGGACATGGATTTCAAGGGGTGTATGGAAAGCCTGGAGCACTACGCGCGGATTTATCCGTGGGGCCGGAGTATCGAGCGCGAAAGGGACATGTGTGTCTTCTAGCTCGATTGGCTGGAGGAGAGGCGAGCCGATGACGGCGGGCCGGAGGAGGCTGAGCGGAGGTACAGGGCGTGGCTCAAATTTGAGGAAAGATTCGGTTACCCATGGCCCGATCAGGGAATCGAGAAACCTTTCGGAGAACGCTATTTCTCCCGTATCGCAAAGGGGCTTGACGGACATGCCCATGGTTCCCCGGTCAGGCTCCCCGGTGGGACCCCTACGGGTTCATCTTCAACCCGACGGTCCCGCCGGATGCCGAACGGCTCCGCCTCAACCGCGATATCCCCCGACCCTTTGTCATCAAGCCGCCGCTTGACGGGGAGGGCGCGTATGGGCCCGGCCAGCATTTGCGCTTCAACCTGGTGGTCGTCGGCCGGGCCCGGGATTTTCTCCCCTATTTCATCGTCACCTTCGAGGAGTTGGGCAGGCAGGGGATAGGGGTAGGAAGGGGCCGTTTTCGACTGGCAAGGCTTGAGTCCCTGGACGCTGATGGTCAATGGCATGAGGTCTTTGATTACAGGGACCGGATGGTCTTCCTGCTTGACGCCGGGACCTGAAGTGGCTAGAGGAGAGCATGGTATGTCGCGTCATCCAATTGCCATCGCCTGCCTGTGCCTGCTTTGCCTGTGTATCCGGTTGGAGGCATCCCCGGCTCACGGCGCGGGCCAGACCCTCAACCTCCAGTTCGAGAACGATTTCTTCGGGGGCGGTACGGACAGGCACTTCACCCACGGAACCCGGGTGGAATGCGTGACCAAACCCATTCGGTGGATCACGGATCTGGCCGACATGCTGCCGTGGTTCAGTTCCGAGAGGGCGGAGAGCGACCCCAAGGAGGCCCTCAGGGGACGGGCGAGCATCTCCCTCGGGCAGAACATGTATACCCCGGAGAACACGACCGCCACGACCTTGGTTTCGGATGACCGGCCCTATGCAGGCTGGCTGTATGTGGGCGTAGGCCTTGCCGCCAACCAGGGATCTGAGCGCTACGACAAGCTGGAGCTGGAAATCGGCGTAGTGGGCCCGGCCTCCATGGCGGAGAAGGTGCAGACGTTCTGGCACTCGCTGCTGGGATTACAGGTTCCCGAGGGGTGGGACAATCAGTTGCACAACGAGCCTGGTATTGTCCTCTACTATGAGCAGGCATTGCGCTTGGTGAAAGGACGGCTGCGTAATGGCCTGAAGGTCGACGGGGTCCCTCACTTCGGCGGGGCCATCGGCAATGTCTACACCTATGGGGCCGCAGGTTTCACGGTGCGCCTGGGGTCTAATCTGGACGATGACTTCGGGCCTCCCCGAATCCGGCCGAGCCTGCCGGGAAGCGGTTTCTTTCAGCCTGGGAACGGCCTGAGCTGGTACCTTTTCGCCGGAGTGGAAGGCCGCGCGGTTCTCCGCAACATCTTCCTGGATGGGAATACCTTCAGGGACAGTCACTCGGTGGACAAGAAACCCCTGGTGGGGGACCTTCAGGCGGGCCTGGTTTTTCAATGGAACCGATTCCGGTTCAGTTACACCCAGATCTTACGGACCAAGGAATTCGACGGGCAGGATCGATTGGATATCTTCGGGTCCCTCACCCTATCCTATCATTTCTAAAACAAATCTCTCACCACAGAGGCACAGAGCGCACAGAGAAACAGTCCTTTCATTGGGCGGGAGATGCCGCCCAATGAAAAACGGGGCTCTGTTCGCTTCCGCTTGGGGGGTGCGCTGATCCCCTCCTTGCCTTCGTCTGTCCGCAGGTCGATCTTCATTGTCTGGAAGACAGGCAAG
>JAFGPH010000111.1 GCA_016926135.1 Deltaproteobacteria bacterium | reverse complement strand
TTCTGTTTCATCAGGACGTGTCGGGCCGCCATGATGTTGTCCTGAGTGGTCAGACCGGTGTAGAGTTCGATATTCTGGAAGGTTCGTGCAATGCCGAGCCTGGCCAGTTTGTCCGAACGCATTCGGGTAATCCTTTGGCCCTGGAAGTAGATGTCGCCCTTTTGTGGTTTGTAGAAGCCGTTGATGCAGTTGAGGAGGGCGGTCTTGCCGGCGCCGTTCGGTCCGATGACGGCAAGGATCTCGTTGTCCTTGACTTCCATGCTGACGTCAAGAAGGGCACTGACACCTCCGAATTGAAGTGAGAGGCTGTCCATCCGCAACTTGAGGGGTTTAACAGGTTCCACCTAGTGCCTCCTGGCTGGCCCTTGGCATGGGCTCTCTATTCGCCCGGTGCCAGGGTTTGTGGCAAAAGGGATGAGCCCTACGGTTGGCTTTTGCTGCGTATCCGGCCGCGCAATAGGCTAGGCTGAGAAGACACCATTTCCACCCCTTGCACGCTATTCCTTATGAGCTTTTTGACCCTGCCCAGGAGTTCAAGCTTCTCCTCTTCGGAGAAACCCTGCAAAATCAATTCGAGCCACTCGTCCTTTTCCCTCTCGATTTTCTGAAGGGTCCTTCTCGCCTTGGAAGTGATTTCCAGAATGGTGACTCGCTCATCTCCGGGGTGGGATCTCCGGATAAGGAAGCCCCCCCTTTCGAGCCTCTTCGCGATGCCCGTCATATTCGCAACGGGAACGAGCATGATTCGGCCGACGTCACTGATTTTATTACGCCCGTTCTCAGAAGCTTCGAGAACGCGGAGGACGTTGTACTGGGGAAAAGAAAGATTGCTCTTTTTGAAGACAGAGGAGTGGGCCCTCTTGAAAATCTCCGCGGCCCGAACAATCGCCATGAGAAGTTTTTCGTTCGTGGTCAGATCGCTCCTGTAATTCAATGCGTTCATGACGTGTCCCCTCTACCCTGCAGGTCAAAAAAAGTCAATCAATATTATATCAACGTCTTGAGTATATCGGGCAGCGGGAGGTTGCCTGTGCGGGAAGCCTCCACAAGGGCGCTATGGAACGCGCTGCGCGGGTTCCATTCACTGCCGTGGAAAGCGGTTGACAGGGGTAACTCCATCATATATGGACTGTCAAGAAATTGAGTGAACCACCAGCACACGGTCGCTTATGGAGTCCTTCCTTTCCTCAAGAGAGAGGTTCGCAAGAGCTACTGGCCCGACAGGTAAAGCGATCGCGTTGCGCACTAAGCCTTTTCCCAAATACGTTTATGAATACGGGGCGGATGACGGGCCGCGATGGGGGCGGTCGTCCAGGTGTATTCAGGGTGCGATGCCGTACCGCTCGATCTTTTCGTAGAGGGCTTTGCGGGAAATACCCAGGGATTGGGCGGCAAGGCTCTTGTTGCCGCCGCATTTCTGAAGGGTCCTGCGAACCAGCTCAATCTCCATGTCCCGCAATTTCAACCCCTGCTCGGGGATCTCCAGGACGCCTGGCTTTTCGCCGAAGGTCGGGGCGGATCGGCCTGCCGAAGGGGCCTTGTCCGGGAAGTCCTCCGCCCTCAGATGCCCACCCTTGGAAAGGATAACCGCCCTGGCCATGCAGTTCTTCAACTCCCGGACGTTTCCGGGCCAGGCGTAACCCATCAACACCTCCATGGCTTCAGGGTTCACGCCGTCGAGGGCCTTCTGGTATTGCTCGGCATAGTGTCTCAGAAAGTATTCCGCGAGGAGCGGGATGTCTTCGCGGCGCTCCCTCAGGGGCGGCATGCGGATGGAAATAACCTCGATGCGGTAGAGAAGGTCGCTCAGGAACCTGCCCGCCTTGATCTCGCCCTGAAGGTTGAGGTTGGTAGCGGCAATCAGGCGCACATCCACCGAACGGGATTCCGTGCTCCCCACCGGTTCAAAGACCATCTCCTGTACGAACCTCAGCAGTTTCGACTGAAGCCTCAGGCTCATGTGGCCGATTTCATCCAGAAACAGGGTGCCGCGATGGGCCATCTCCAACCGCCCCTTTCTGTTGGTGCTGGCCCCTGTGAATGCCCCTCTCACATATCCGAAGAGTTCCGCCTCGAGGAGGCTCTCTGTGAGCGCGGCGGAATTGATGCAGACGAGGTTCCCTTCCCGCCTCCGGCTCTCCTCGTGGATGGCGCGGGCAAGGAGTTCCTTGCCGGTCCCTGTTTCCCCGTGAATCAGGATGGAGGCATCCGTGGGGCCTACCGTGAGCACCATGTCGAAGATGTCTTTCATCGCCCGGGTGCACCCTATGATGCCGTGGAAGGTGGTTTCTTCGTTGATTCTGAGGCGGAGTCGCTTGATCTCTCCGGCCATCTCGTGTTGGCGGATGGATTTTTCGAGAATGATGATCAATTCATCGAAGTCCAGGGGCTTGATAAGATAGTTGGTGACACCCTCCTTCAGGGCCTGGACTGCGGACTTCACGGAACCGTATGCGGTCATGATGATGAAAGGAATCGGTTCCCGGATGGTCTTCATTGTGCGATAGAAATCCATACCGTCGATTCCGGGCATCTTGAGGTCTGCCAGGATCGCATGGATATTCTCTTCGCTTTCCAGGAGATTCAGGGCCTCGGCGCCGCTCGTGGCCCTGAGCACTTCGTACCCTTCATCGGCCAGAATGGCCATCAGGACTTTCAAGGTGTTGATCTGGTCGTCAACGACCAGGACCCTTCTCATTTTTTTCATCCTCATGCTCCTCTTTGCCGTCCCGGGTGAGTGGCAGTTCAATGATCACGGTCGTCCCCTTGTTCTCCTGGCTCCGGACCCTGATCGTGCCGCCGTGGGCTTCAACGATACCCAGGCTGAGCGGGAGACCGATGCCGGTTCCCGCCTCTTTGGTGCTGAAAAAGGGATCAAAAATACTCTGGAGGTTCTCGGAGGAGATGCCGATCCCCGTATCGGCCAGCGTCACCTGGACGAACCCGTTCGCCTTCTGAGCCTTCGCGCCTTTGCGCAGCGCCGATCCGATCCGAAGCTCTCCTCCCTCGGGCATGGCGTCCATCGCGTTGATCACCAGATTGACCAGGACCTGTTCAATTTGCTGCGGATCGATATGGATGGTCGGGAGTGACGGCTCCAGCCGGTTCCGGAAGGAGATGCCTTTTTCCTTCGCGTCCGTGGCGAGAAGGCTCTGGGTGGCCAGGATCAGCTTGTTGAGATCCGTGGGAACGAGCGCCGGATTCGCCTCCTTTGCAAGGTAGAGGAATTCGGTCACCACGCGGTTCAAGCGGTCAATCTCCTCCGATACCAACTGCGTGTATTCCTGGACAAGGGAGTCCCCGGGTCGCCGCCGCTGCATGTAGACGACAGCACCCTTCATGGCGTTCAGTGGATTTCTGACCTCGTGGGCGACCCCGGCGGTGAGCCTGCCCAGGGAAATCAGTTTCTCGGAACGGATCAATTCGTTTTGGATCTTCGAAAGGTTCTTCACCATGCGGTTGAAAGACCGGGTGAGATCCCCGAGTTCATCCCGGGACCCGACCGGGATCTCCTGACTCAGGTCTCCACCGGCAATGCGGTTGGTGGCCGTCACCAGGTTGCGTACCGGCCGGAGGAGGGTGTAGGAGAGGACGCTCACGCCTATGACGGCAAAGACCAGTGCCCCCAGAACGACTTCGATGACACGGGTCTGAATGGCCTTCGCCTCCCTGGTCAGCTCAACCGTCGGAATGGTGACGGCGAGGGACCATTGGAGCACAGGGATGGAAGAGAAGGCCGCAACCTTCTCTTCACCCTCGAAAAGATACGGCCTCCAGCCCGTACCCCCTTTCATCATCTCCATGACCAGTTCCCTCAGGCTGAGATCGGGGTAGTTTTCCAAATGGTAGCGGTAGGGTTGAAACTGGGGATGGGCGATGTTTCGACCGGACTGGTCGATGAGGAATGCATAGCCTTTCTCGCCCACATGTATGGCCTTAACGATGTCAATGATTTTCTCGAAATCCAGGTCAATCACCACGATGCCGGCGGACTCGCCCCATCCGGTTCGGTAGGCCTTGACGCCGTGAAGGAAGTGCCTCCGGCGCTCCGGGGAATGGAAGACATCCGAGAAGCTGATCTCGTCTTCCTTCGAGGACCGGGCGATCCGGACGATTGTCTCATCGGGCATAGGGGGAGGTCCGGCGACGGTGGCGCCCCTCCGGACGCATACCTGTTCGCGCCCCTGGTTATCCAGATAGCGGATCTGGTAATAGTAGGACGTCCTGCCGATAAAGTCGTTGAACAGGCGGACAATGTTCTCGTAGTTGAACTCCGCCTCGGCCTCGAGTCGAAACATCTTGGCAATATGGTAGTCTTCCAGGACAGGGAGCCTTGAGATGGTCTCCAGGTCCAGCCGGCAGTAGTAAAGCACATCGTTGATCTGTTTGGCCGTGGTTTTCACTTCCACCATCTGCTCATGGCGGACCAGACGGTTGACGCGCTCCACCGCGGCGTGGATGGAGAAGTACCCGACGATCGCTATGGGCAGGCACACCAGGGGCAGGATAAAGAGGAGAAGCTTTGAGGAAATGGAAAATCTCATCATGGCGTTGCCACGAGCCAAACCAGGCTTCCAAGGGACAGGATGGGAAGTGAGGCAAAGTCAAGGCATGGTAGCAGCACGCCCGTGAACATGCAATCATCAATTCTTCAGCCTTTCTTCACGGGTTGCCGATGACGGCGGCCCTCGATTCCCAAATCCACCGTCAACTTCTTGCTTCTCCAGCGAAACCCGTCGATTCGGGGATAGCCCCGTTCACCAGCAAGCACCCGATGCGAGGCTTGCGAAATCCCGAGGACTGAGACGTACATCAAGGTACGTCGCAGGGACGAGGGATGAGCGTAACGCAGC
>JAFGPH010000002.1 GCA_016926135.1 Deltaproteobacteria bacterium | reverse complement strand
TGTGGTGTCTCAACGGATCCTTTACAACGTCCGTGTGTACTCAGGGCGGTCGGGGGGTGGTCTCTCAGGGCCGCAACGATTTCCGGGGTGCCTTGAGGATGAAAATCCCCCTCTCCACCCAAATGGGGGGAGAGGGTCGGGGTGAGGGGGGTGTTTTCGCGGGATAGAAGGGTCAGGATCTTCTCATCCGGGTCCTCCAATGCGGAAATTCTTCACAAACTCATCCACGCGCCCTTTTAGCGCCACGGCCTCCAGGGGCCGCATTCTTGAGATGCGGAGCCCGAGCCTCAGGAAGTCCAGGAAGTCCCTGTCCAGATCCATCCGGTGAACGGGAAGTCCCTGGGTCCCGTTTATGGCGGCGGCAGCGTGAGATCCGGAAATATGCTTGAAAAGGCGCTCGAATACCCCCCTGAACCGAGGGTTCCTCAGGCGTTCTGTGCCCTCCCGGGCCACGAGGGCTTTGATGAGGTATGCGCCTGCCCTGGGGGAGATCGTGGTGGTGAAGAAGGGGTATTCCCGAAAGAAGCTGTCCCTTGCCGGGACCCGTTCTCCCTCTGCTGCGGCAATCAGGCTGAGTAGAGGGGCCCCCCAGCCAAGGAGGGAAAAGAGGGGGTTGAGCTTTCGGCTGGAGTAGGTGAAGGAATCGAGACCGTCGGCGAGATGAATCCAGAAGCCCCGTTCCCGGTCACCGAGGCAGGAGAAAGCCTTGGCTTCCTGACAGGTCTCTCTGCCGCACTTGTCCCAGTAATCCACCCTGTAACGGAGGTCTTCTTCCTTGTTCATGGCCGGGTGAAGGAGACATCCTATCAGCCTGCAACCCGGGTCCAGATACCCGAGTGCCCAGCAACTGAACCCGGTGATGGGCCGAACCTGCCTTTCCTCCCTGTCAAACCGGTCGGTGTTCTCCCTCAGGAACCTCCTGACGGTGTTCCGGTAGGTCAGGTGTTCATAGCCTGCTGGGCGGATCGGAGGGCAGCACGCGAAGCAGCTTTTCTCCTCATCGGGAAGGCAAAGGGTAATCGGGTGTCTAAACGTCATCGCAGCAATAGTTGCGGCCTGTACGACCACCCTCCTGCGGCCCTCTCAACGAGGGAGGCCACCAATCCCCAGGGCCGCAGGGGGGTGGTCTCTCAGGACCGCAACTGATCTTTCTGCGTTGCCGGTAACCGCCCCGTAAAAAGAAAGGCTCACGGTACAAGGCACAAGGATGAAAGAGAAACAAATTTGAGGTTCTCCTGCCTTGAGCTTAGAGCCTTGAGCTTTGAGCTTCCCCGGCCGGGGCTGCTTGTGAAAAACGCAGAACCCAGGTCCCGTATTAGAGCCATCAGTGAAATAGTTGCGGCCTGTACGACCACCCCCCTGCGGCCCTCTTAGCGAGGGAGGCCACCAATGACGGGGGCCGTGGCTTCATCGCGAGAGGGAACCGGAGATGAGGGTGCTGCGGCGTTGCCGGGCCAGTTCCCTCTTGTCGGCCACCACGTCGAATTCATCCACGATCTCCCTGCCCAGGATCTCTTCCAGGATGTCCTCCAGGGTAATGATGCCTGAGAGACCCCCGTACTCATCGATCACCACGAAGAGGTGCTGCCTGGACCCGATGAACTCCAGGAGCACGTTGCTGAGCCTTGCCGTCTCCACCACAAAATGGACCGGTCTCATGAGGTTCGTGAGGGGGATATCCCTCTCGCCCCGAGCCAGTGCCCTGAAAAGATCCCGGGTGAGGACGATTCCCACAATGTCCTCCCTGTCCTTGTCAAAGACGGGGAAGCGGCTGTGTTCCCACTTTTTCGAGCTCCGTGCCGCCTCCTCCAGCGTGAGATGCTCGCTCAGGGAAAAGATGACCGTCCGGGGGGTCATTACATCCATGACCGTCTTGCTGTCCAGGGAGAGCACGTTCTGTATGACGCTTCCCTGGTGTTCCTTGATGGAACCGGTTCGCAGGCCCAGCCGGGTCAGGATCTTCAATTCATCGGGCGAGACGGATTCCTCAGGCTTGTTCCTGGAAATGAGCCTGGTGATGCCGCCGATGAGCCAGATCACAGGGGTCATGAGGATGACCAGTCCCTTCAAAGGAAGGGAGACAAGGGGGACGAGGGATTTACAGTACACCACCCCTGCGGTCTTGGGCACGACTTCCGAGAGAATCAGGATCACCAGGGTGAAGAAGGCGGAGAAATAGCCCAGGGCCTCGGAACCGAATACCGCCGTTGCCGCAACCCCTGCAAAGGCCGCCCCTGCGGTATTGGCGATGGTGTTCAGGGTGAGGATGGCGGCGATGGGTCTCTCCACGTTTTCCCTGAGGTCTTTGAAGATCGGCCCGCTCCTCTTCCTGTCCTGGACCATGCCTTCGATGTGCCGGAAAGGCACGGAGTAGAGCACGGCCTCGCAGAGAGAACATACCCCGGAAACCACGATGGCCGCTGTCACGGCGACGACAAGCTCGATCATACGGCTAACCTCGTTCGGTCTCGATGCCTGACAGGTCACCAGGCCTATTAACATTGCTCAGACACTTCAGATCCGGGTCAACCGCCCGGATGACATCCTCATCGACGTAACGGATGCGGAGCCTGTGGAAGGATTCCACGATTTGATATCGCCGGAAGTCGATCCCCTCCCTGAGGGAGACGAGGCACGTCTTGGCATACAAGGCGTGGAGAGGCTCATACATCCGGCCGAGTCTCGGCACGACGGCGTCGCAGTCTTCCCATGCCTCCACCATGAGGCGAAGAAGAGAAGCATTCAGAAAGGGCATATCGCAGGCCACGAAGAACCCTGCATCATCGGGAATCATGTTTAGACACGTGTAGATCCCCCCAAGGGGCCCGATCCCCTTGATGATGTCCTCCGCCATGGGAAGGCCGAGATAGGCATACTCCTGCGGCGAATTGGTGCTGATCACCAGGCGTTGGAAAACGGACCCCATGACCGTGGTGACCCTCTCGATCAGGGGGATTCCCTGGATCTCGGCAAACGCCTTGTTCCTGCCGTAGCGGGTGCTCTTTCCCCCTGCAAGGATCACCCCTGTCACCTTCTTGAGGAGGGGAGGGGTCTTGACGGTATTTTTGCTCGCCGGGACGGCGGCTCTGATTTCGTTCACGAAAGGATCACCTCTGGGCCGGAAGGGCAGGGCTTCGGGGCATTGCCCCTGCTACGTACGTTCGCTGCGCCGTCCATGGGGGGGACGACACCCCTCGCGCCTGCCTGAATACACCTTTTCGCAAAGTTGCGGCACTGAAAGATCACCCCCAGGGCGGCCCGCCATACGCCCCGTATCCGTGAGCGTCTTTATGAAAGGGCGCGCTTAGGCCTAAACGGATTTTGGACACCCCTGTTCCATCTATACATGAACAGGAGGAGATCGTCACCCAAAATCCGGATTTCCCTTGACCTGCCAAGAGGTTGCCCATATAAGAGGGACCGATGAGCACACTCTTTGTCTACTCGGACAAGTACGACGCCTACGGGTACGGTGGCGACCACCCCCTCAGGATGGAACGTCTTACGCTCACCTATGAACTGTGCAAGGCCTATGGCCTTTTTGATCTGGCCGGGACGCGGGTGGTTGAGGCTTCTCCTGCATCCGAATCGCAAATCCTGCGCTTTCATACCCCCCGATATGTGGAGGTGCTGAAGCTGGCGAGCTGCGGCGAGTTCAAGGGGTACTATACCCACGGCCTCGGCCCCGGGGACAACCCCATTTTCGCCGGACTGTGGGATTGGTCTCTGCTTCATACGGGCGCAACGCTGCGATGCGCGAAAGAGGTGTCGGTGGGCAAGGCCCGCATCGCCTTCAATATCGCCGGAGGCCTTCACCATGCCGGGGCGGGCCGCGCCTCCGGTTTCTGCTATGTGAACGACCCTGCCATCGCCATCTGTCATCTGGTGGACCAGGGAATGAGGGTGATGTACCTGGACATTGACGCCCATCACGGAGACGGTGTTCAGTGGGCGTTCTACGAGGATCCGAGGGTCCTGACCGTCTCCTTCCACCAGGACGGCGCCACCCTGTTCCCCGGCACCGGGAATCTGGAAGAGACAGGGAGGGGCGATGGGAAGGGATATGCGGTCAATGTCCCCATGCTTCCAGGCACGGATGACGAGGTGTTCTGGACGGGTTTTTCCGCCATCGTTCCCTCGCTCATGGAGGGGTTCAGGCCGGACGTGGTTGTATCTCAACTCGGCGTGGATGCCTTCCTGAATGACCCTCTGGCCTCCCTGGAGCTGACGACGAACGGTTTCTGCAGGGTGATTTCCTTCCTGACCGAAAGGGCCCCGGCATGGGTGGCCCTCGGAGGCGGGGGATATGAGATCTCCAACGTGGCCAGGGCATGGACCCTGGCCTGGGCCATTATGAACGGCGTGGATCTCCCCGACGAGATCCCGGACTCTTTTCAGTCACCCTTATTCGCCTCGGATGCAAGAGGAAGGAGACTGAGAGACGAGGATCACGTGGGGAGGAGAAGGGAGCAGTGTGCTCGGCGAATGGAGGAGAACATCCGATATCTGGAGCGGAATGCGCTCGGCGGCCTAGGCTGATGATGAGCGAAAGACTCCCCCCCATGAGGACGGACCTGGAATTTTTGCCATACCGGCACGAGGACCGGCAGCTGGTGGTCATCAGGGACCATCTGGGTCTCGTCCAGGAAGGGAAGGCATTACCCCTGGGTCTTTTCCGACTGCTGAGCCTGCTGGACGGGCAGAGGAGCATGGTCGATCTCCAGACCCTCCTCATGAGAGAGCGCGGAGGTTTGCTGGTCGGGAGCGATGAGGTGGAAAGTCTCATCGCCCATCTGGACGAGTCCTATCTCCTGAATTCGGAGAGGTTCAGGAAGAGGAGGGACGAGATCGTGGAGGGCTTCACCTCCATGTCTGTAAGGCCCTGCTCGCATTGCGGCCGGGCCTATCCAGGAGAGGCAGAGGGTCTCCGAAGCAGGCTGGGAGAAATTCTTTCATCCCAGGATCAGGCAGGCAGACGATTCAGGGGGGACCTGAAGGCCCTGGTCGCTCCCCACATCGATCTCTCGGTGGGTCAGAGGACCTACGCAAGCGCCTACCGGGAGCTGAGGGGCGCATCTCCCACCAGGGTCGTTCTGCTGGGGGTGGGACACCAGTTGACAGGGCACCTCTTCTGCATCACGGAAAAGGATTTCGAGACGCCCCTGGGTCTGGTCCATTGCGACCGATCCTCGATTCGAAAGCTATGGGACTCCTCCGGGGTCGCCATTGCGCCGGATGATTTTCTCCACCGCTCGGAGCATTCCATCGAGTTCCAGGTCATCTTTCTCCAGCATCTCCTGCTGGAAGACTCCTTTGAGATCGTTCCGATTCTCTGCGGGTCAATCCAGTCGGCCGTCCCTGAATATGGGAGGGAGGCTTACCTGCAGAAGGCCGGCGCCTTTCTGGGGACCCTCAGGGGATTGTTGGAGGGGGGGGCAGGGGAAACCCTTCTCGTGGCGGGGGTGGATCTTTCCCATGTGGGGCCGAAGTTCGGGCATGAGATGCCGGCCGCTCACCTGGAGGCCCGGACAAAGGCGCACGACCAGACCCTTCTGGAAGCCCTTTGCAGGCTGGATGCGGACGCCTTCTGGGGGGAGTCGGGCAGGGTGCGTGACAGGTACAATGTGTGCGGGTTTTCCGCCCTCGCCTCGCTGCTCGAGGTTCTGCCCCCTAGCAGGGGTGAGGTGCTCGGATATGAGATCTGGCACGAGGAGCCGACTCAGTCGGCCGTCAGCTTCGCGGCAATGGCGTTTCGTGAAGAGTAAGGAGTCCCGCGAAAAGGCACGCGGGATCTTCGCTACGCTCCGATAGGCAGTAGGCAGTAAGCAGTAAGCGGTAAGCAGGCGAGGAAGGAGGAATCGCAATGGCGATACAATGCCTCTGCTTACTGCCTACTGTCTTTCACATATCTCCACCAGCACGCCGTTTGTCTCCCTGGGATGGATGAAGGCGATCCTGGCCCCGCCGGCCCCCTTGCGGGGTTGCTGGTCGATGAGCCGGACCCCCTTGGCCTTCAGTTCCTCCAGGGCCTCCTCGATGTTCTCCACGCGGAAGGCGATATGCTGAACCCCCTCGCCCCGCGAGTCGATGTATTTGGCCACCGGGCCGTCCGGTTCGGTGGATTCCAGGAGTTCCACTTCGCTGTCCGTGATGGGCAGAAAGGCGACATTGACCTTCTGGTCCGCCACGTTCTCAATGTCCAAGATCTTGAGATCCAGGATATCCGTGTAGAATTTACCGGCCTGTTCAATGCTCTTCACGGCGATCCCGATGTGGTCGATGTGTTTGATCTTCATATTTGTCCTCCGCGGTGATCTTGATGGTATTGTCTTCGTCCAAACAAGATACTATATTTGTAGCTGAAAGCTCAAGGCTGAAAGCTGAAAGGGCAAGAGAGGAACTGACAATAGAGGAGACAGGAGAAAGGCATGGACCGACCCTTTGACTTCCCTCCAGTGAAAAGGAGGACTTCGGGGAAACCCCCTTCCCAATTCGACGAATTCGAGGCTACGGAACTCTATTGCACCCGGTGCGGGATGGCCGTCCCGGTGAGAAAATCCCTGCTTCTAGTACTCCCTGAAGGGGACAAGTACGAATATCGTTGCGTACACTGCGGCAACATCGTCGGCGACAAGATCGACAAAAGCGGTGAACCCTTTGGACTCCTGCAACGGTAACCGATTGACTATCTTCCGGCAACCATGGTATCGATGTCCTGAGGTTAGGGGAAGAACATGAAGGAGTCCGTGAGATACCTCAGGAATGCAAAGGACATCCTTAAGAACGCTCCTGTCGAAGGAGACCGGTATGCCGATGTGAAACATGTTCAGGAAGCTTGCGGCACTGCCTATCTTGCCGTATTAAAGGCTATTGATGAGTATCTCCTGAGAAAGGGCATCGGCAAGAAGGAGCTTCCCAAGTCGGTGGAAGCATACAGGGATGCGTTGCGAAGACATGCGGCCGTGAGAAATGGAAAGCTGTGGAAAGAGCTTGAAGACTTGTACGATGAACTCCACATCGCAGGCTATTACCGCGGCATGCTCCATTCCGTGAGCGTCGTAAAAGAGACACTCAAGGGGGCAAAGTCCTTTATTGAGAAGTTGGGTAAGTGATGCCCCCTGCACATAGCGGGCTATTACAGGGGTGTACTGCACTATGTCAGTACTGTCAAAGACCTGTTCAAGGCGGCAAAGGAATTCATTGGGAGGCTGCGGTAGGATTGAGGTGACTATGAAAAGAAACGTTTCGAAATGCTTGGTTTCAATGGCCGTGCTTCTCTTTTGTCTTGGTTTGGTCTTCAGTGTCCCATCCCATTCCAAGGAACCCAAGAGAATGGCCATCCTCCCCTTCACCATGAATGCGGACCGTGACTTAAGCTTTCTCCAGGAGGGCATCGCGGACATGCTGGCCTCCAGGCTTGCCTGGAAGGGCGAGGTGGATGTACTGGAAAAGGGCCGCGTAAAGACCGAGGCGGCCAGGTTCAAGGGGCCCCTCAACCGGGAGACAGCCCTTACCATCGGCAAGAACCTGCAGGCAGACTACGTGATCCTGGGAAGTCTGACGGTATTTGGAGACAGCGTCAGTATCGACGCCAAGATCCTGGATGTCGCCAAGGCTGAAGAACTGGTCACCGCCTTCAACCAGGCCAAGGGGATGGATGCGGTGATCCCTACGGTCACCCAGTTTGCCCAGGACATCAACGAAAAGGTTATGGGTCGCGCCGTGGCCGCGCCGGTCCAACCGGCAGCGCGGGAGGCACCCAAGGGGCCGGGCGGGCTCATCGGAGAGGGACAGGCCTTCGAGGGGCAGGGGGTGCGGCACACCCAGGGATTCCGGGCGGAGATGGTCAGCCTGGATGTAGGCGATGTGGACGGTGACGGCAAGAATGAACTCGTGTTCATCTGCCCGGATACGGTCTATGTGCACAAGTTGACAGACAAGGGTTTTGTGCAGTTCAAGACCGTGAAACAGCGCTGGGCCAACCAACTGATCTATATGAGCGTGGCGGATCTTGACAAGAACGGGAAGGCGGAACTCTACGTAACCAACGCCGGTGACAGCATTGTGTCTTCCTTTGTACTGGAATGGGATGGGAAGGGATTCAAAACAATTGCTGAAGACCTGCCCTGGTTCCTGAGGGTCATCGAATTGCCGAAAAAGGGAAAGGTCCTGATCGGCCAGAAGAGGGAGGTTGCAGGCAGGTACTCGGGAGCAGTGCAGATCCTGAACCGGGAGGGAACCCGATTCACCCCTGGTGAAACCCTATCGCTTCCCGACTTTGCAAACATTTTCAACTTTGCCATCGGGGACCTGGGCGGGAGAAAGCGAACGATGCTTCTGGACTCCGGGGACTACCTGAGACTGTATGGCGAGGACAACGAAGAGATATGGAGGAGTGAGGATCCCTTCGGAGGGACGTACACCTTCTACAAGAGCGACAACCCCGATCTTTCCAAGGATTTCAACTTCATCTCCTCTCCCATCTACGTCGTGGATGTGGATGGGGACGGCAAGAAAGAGGTGATGGTGTGTAAGAACACCTCGAAGATCGGGCGGCTGCTTGAGAGATTCCGGATTTACTCGGGCGGTGCGCTTCACTTTATGCCGATTGACGAGACGGGTCTGTCCACCAAGTGGACGACGAAAAGACTGGGCGGCGCCATCGTGGGGTATCAGGTGGCGGACGTCGATAACGACGGCCTTCCGGAGTTGATCGTGGCATCGGTCATCCGGGAGGATCGCATGTACGGGAATCCACGCAGCCGGATCGTGGTCTATGATCTCAAATGAAGATGAAATCGCTTCGCGATATCATGTAATGCCCCTTCGGGGCTGAAGGGCATATGCTATACGAAACCATATCCTCGGAGGATGCCTTTTCCTGCGTAGCGTTAGGAGCTGAATATGAGAGAGGCATCGAGGTATCTGAACCATGCAAAGGACACCCTGAAAAAATCGGGTGTCGTTCATAACAGGTACTACGCTGACGAGAAGTACGTTCGCGAGGCATGCGGCACAGCCTACCTTGCCGTACTCAAGGCTATTGACGAGTACCTGTTGAGCAAAGGGCTGAGCAAGAAAGAGCTTCCCAAATCAGTGGATGCTTACAGGAAGGCCCTTCGCACCTATGGTGCAGTTCACGACGGCAAGCTATTGACAGAGTTCGAATTCCTCTATGATGAGTTGCATATCGCAGGGTACTACAGGGGCATGCTTCACTCGGTAGGCGTTCTAAAAGAAGCTTTCAAGACGGCCAAGTCCTTCATCGACCGGTTGAAGTAGACGGGCGGAGAAAGGATAGATCAGGTGTCTGAGCCTTTATGGGCAAAGGGCATCCCTCACTTCCAAAATATGGATTGCAGATTCGTTATCCTCTTAAAATGACTGAGGTTTGCTGTCAGCACCGTGCATTGGTGGGCCATGGCGATAGCCCCAATCGCAATGTCGAAATCATCAATGAGTTGGCCTGTCTTCTCCAGGTCGGACTTGATGACGCCGAAGTGTTGGGACGCTTCTGAGGTCCATGGCAAAACCTTGATGATGGCCAGTAATCGATCCGCTTCTGATTTCAACAAGAGATACTTTCTGGAAGAGTGATCCAGTCTCTCGATGCCGTAATGGATTTCCGCTACGGCTGGCGGCGCCGTGAAAATGTCTCCGAGTTGGTGAGCCTTGAAAAAATCAGAAAGGGCCTCGTCTCGCCTCATACCGGCGGACAAGGCCGATGTGTCCAGCACATACCTCACTGATCCGATCCCCCCCTGTTCCTTCGGTGCACAAGGATGGCCTCCTCCATCTCGGAGACGGATTCTCTGAGCAGACGCAGGTCTTTTTTGCTCAGATCCATGTCGAAGAACCCCTCGGGCCAGCTTGGAACAAGGTTCGAAACAGCCGTTTCGCAAGCATCCATAATGAAACGATTCCGGCTGATCGCCTTCTCCCCGGCAATCTGATCGATTTTCGATAGCAGTTCGTCATTGATGTGTATGGTTGTTGAAGGCATTTTTCGTCCTCCTTCAAGAAGCCGATATTCCCCAATAGAATATATTCTATTCGTGTCGGTTGTCAACCCTTCCCGACAGGCCCGATTCACCATCCAACGCGATCTGCTGCGTTACGCTCCATCCTCGGCCCTGGGGCGTACTTGGCTGTAAGCCTTGGGCCTCGGGATTTCGCAAGCCTTGCATCTCGTGCTTGCTGGTGAACCGGGCCATCCCCTAACCACTTGGTTCTACCGGAGGATCAGAAAGTTGACGGTGGATTTTTGGACACGAAACTAGGAAAACCTGATCCGCGCCTCCATCGCCCGGAGAATCCCTTCGACCTCCGGGGAGTCCTCCCCGAAGTCCTCTACAGCCAACTGGAGTTCCCTCTTGAGCCTGTGGAGATCCAGGATCTCTTCGGGCTCATACCCCTCCCCGAACAGCAGCTTGAAGGTCTCCCAGGTCTTCTGCTGCCCGTCCGTGTAAGCACGGGGCAGGAGACGGATCATCCCGGCCATGAGCCGGGAGGCCTTCACGGCATCCATGGTCTCGTGTCTCCACGCCCAACCGACCCCATCCAGGCCGAAGCGTTCCCGCTCTTCGTGCACCAGCATGTTGCGTGAATAGTAGAAGAGGTAGGGGTGGTAGTAATTGAGCCCGCTCCGGTCGATGAGATCCACGGTCTCCATGAAGGTCTCTTCGGTTTCACCGGGGTAGCCGATGATGAACCCTCCCAGGGTCTGGATGCCCTGGGCCCTGAGCAGCCGGATGGCCTCCAACGCCTTGCCGGGATCCAAACGCTTGTCCATGTTGCGAAGGATGTCCGGGCTTCCGGACTCGATCCCCATGTTGAGCAGCACGCAACCGGAGGCCCTCATGAGGGCTGCGATCTCCGGGGAAATGGCGCTGGCCCGCGCAAACGCGGACCAGGTGAAATCGAATCCCTCTTCGATCATCACTTCGAGAACCGCCCTGAGTCTCTTCGGGTTGGCCGTGAAGTTGTCGTCCGCGAAACGGACGTGCCTGACGAAGCCCAGGTCCTGGATCCTGCGGAGTTCCTCCCTCAGGACCCCCGGGGACTTGTAGCGAACCCTGGGAAACCAGCGGTGATAGGTGCAGAACCGGCAGCGATACTGGCACCCCTGGCTGGTGAGGATGGAAAGGGTGCTGCGCAGGTATGGGCGAGGGATTCTCTCCCACCGGATGGCTGTTTGATCCAGCGGGATGTCCTCTTCCTGTCTCGGGGTGAAAAAGACCTTTCCATCCCTGTCAAAAAGGGCAAGGTTGGGCACCGCTCTCAGGTCTCCGCCGTTTTCCAGGATGGGGAGCACCTTCGAAAGGGTCTCCTCCCCGTGGGTCTCCACCACGAAGGCGTCCACCTTGCCGTGGAAGGTGGAGATCCAGTTCAGGGTCTGCGGGGTGAGGTTCTCGCCCGCGTCCAGGATCTTCTTGGCCAGGATCCCGCCTACGATGACGGGGACGCCCGGGTCAACCTCCCGGATCCTCTCCGCCATCTCCCTGATGTCGTCCAGGTAGAGGAAGGTGGAGGAGATGCAGACGGCAAGGGGCGTTTCAGCCAGGAGGTCGGGCAGGTGGGCCAGGGAATAGTTCTGGACCACGATCGGGTCATACCCCTGCCCCTCCAGGTACTGATAGAGATAGATCCCGTTGAGGCTGATCCCGTTGGCGAAGAGGAGGTGTTCGCCCGCGTTTCGCGGGGTGACCGCGGGGATCCGCCGGCCGTTTCTGAGAAGGTTCATCAGGTCCGGGAGGCCCATGTAGCGGCCCCGGAAAAGCAGGGGGAGTCGCAGGAGATGCCGGTTCACTTCCCGTTGCATTCCCGAGAGATCCAGCCCCGGGAAGCGGGGGGCCTGTCTCTCGGAGCGCCTTTCCACATTCGCCACCTTGCCGCGCAACTGGAGATCGCTGTCCAGGGGCTGGTCCATGGCAATCACGATGATCCTGCGGTTTTTCATCTCCTTAACCTGGCCTCCGCCTCCCTCAGCAGCGTATCCACCGTGCCGCCGTCTGCACCTCCCTTGGCCCGGTCCCCGATCGCCATCTGGAGTTCCCTCTTCAGCCTGTGCAACCCCCGGATCTCTTCCCGTGAATACCCCTCGCCCCTCAATATCTTGTAAGTCTCCCACGTGTTCTGCTGTCCGTCCGTGAATCCCCCGGGGATCAGCGAAATCATCCTGGACATGAGTTCCGAGGCCTCTACTGAATCCATGGTCTTGTGCCTCCAGGCGAGCCCCAGGCCTTCGAGCCCGAACCTCTCCCTTTCCTCGTGGACGAGCATCTCCTTGGAGTAGTAGAAGAGGTAAGGGTGGTAGTAGTCCAACCCGCTCTCGTTGATGAATTCGATGGTCTCCCGGAAGGTCCCGGCCGTCTCGCCCGGATATCCGATCACGAAGGCCCCCTGGCTGTCGATTCCCTGGTCCCTGAGCAGTCGAACGGCCTTCAGGGCCTGCTCGGGCCTGAGCCTCTTGTCCATGTTCCGGAGGATCGCGGGACTTCCCGATTCGATGCCCATGACCAAGAGATCGCACCCCGAGGCCTTCATGAGTTTCACCACGTCCGGGGTGAGGGCGGTCGCCCGCGCGTAGGAGGACCAGGTGAAACCCAGGTCTTCCCTGATCATCATCTCCAGGACCGCCATCAACCGGTCGCGCCTGGCCGTGAAGTTGTCGTCCGCAAACCGCACGTGCCGGACAAACCCGAGCCTCTTGATCCGCCTCAGTTCATCCTTCAGCACGTCCAGGGACTTGTAGTTGACCTGTGGAAACCAGCGATGGTAGGTGCAGAAACGGCATCGATAGTAACAGCCCCGGCTGGTGGCGACGGAGATCGTGTTTCGGAGATAGGCCCGGGGTATCTCGTCCCAGGGTATGGCCGTGCCGTCCATGTCGCCGATTTCCGGGTGTCTCGCCGTGAAAAAGAGCCTCCCTTCCCGGTCGAAGAGGGCCAGGTTCGGGAGCCCGGTCACATCCTGCCCGGACCTGAGCGCGTCCAGCAGTCGAAGCAGGCTCTCCTCGCCGTGGCTTTCCACGACAAAGGCGTCCACCTTGCCCTGAAAGCCGGAAAGCCACCGGAGGGTCTGGGGGGCAAGGTCAGGACCGGCGTTCAGGACCTTCTTGACGAGAATGCCTCCCACGATGACCGGGACTTCCGGGTCCAGCTCCTTGATCCGGGATGCGATCTCCCGTATGTGATCCAGGTAGAGGAAGGTGGAAGAGATGCAGACGGCCAGGGGCTTTTCCCGGACGATGTCCAGGGGGCGCGTGAGGGAGTAGTTCTGAACGAGGTGCGGGTCATACCCGTGTTTGAGCAGGTAGTGGTACAGGTAGATGCCGTTCAGGGTGATCTCGTTTGCAAAGAGGTGATACCCGGGAGCGCTCTCTACCGAGAGATGCGGGAACCGCAGGCCTTCCTGGATGAAATTCAGGAGGTCCAGGAGCCCGAGGGTCCTTCCGTTCAGGGACAGGGCCAGACCCAGGAGATTCTGATGAATCTTGGTCTGGATCCCCGGCAGGTCAAGGCCCGGAAACCGGGACGATTGCCTGGCGGCCCTCTTTTCAGCAACGGCCATCTTTCCCCTCATATGGGCGTCGCTGTCCAGGGGTTGATCCATGGCGATGATGACAACCTGTCTATCTTTCATTCTCTCGGGATATATGACGCCTTCGAAAATCCCCTGTGGCGGGCGCTCTGACAAGATATTCAGGACCGGCTTGTCAATAGTTGAAGTGATTTGGCGACATCCTTTTCATCCACAAGCCTGTCCCGGACGTACTTGTGGAGGATGCTGGCCACCAAAGTCTGATAGGGCATGCCCTCTTCTTCGGCCTTTCTCTTGAGACTCGCAAGGTCGTACTCGCTGATACGGATATTGATGTTTTTGGTCTTCCGGCCTCTTTCGAGTATGCCCTCTATTCTGCCTCGCTTCTCGCCCTCCACCGGAACGTAGGCGTCGATGCCTGCTTCGATGGCCTTTTCGGATCTGTCGAGGGAAAGCCTCCTCTTCATCTCAGCCTCCATATCTCCTGTGGAGTTTCCTGCTCGGAAAGGCCGTTTTGAGGAAGATGGAGTTGTCTTCGCCCATCACAAAAGGAACGGCCCAGGTATACCCCTCGATCTGCAACACAAATACCTCCTGGCCCCCTCTCAGGGGATTTTCGAGGATATCGATGTAGTCACCCGAGAGAAGGCGGTCCGCAATATCCTGAAAGGATACACCCCGGTTCTCTTTGAGCCACCGGTCTTTTTCATCATTCCAACGGAGCACAAAAAAAGACTATTTCAAATGATAGACATTGTCAAGTTCGAACACGCCCTTCACCATCAGTCCGGAAAGCCCCGGGGACCTTTCGCAATCCGGTCAGACAAAACAAAGGCCCTCCCTCCAATATACGGAGGGAGGGCCTTTCAGTGTTTACCTGCCTCAATCCTTTCTCAGGTGAGGCAGAAGTCAGGCTTCAAGAAAGACTAGAAGGTCAGCCTGAAGTGGGCACCGATCATCAGATCGTCGCCGTAATCGGTCATCCAGGCATCGCCGTCCCCATCATTGCCGTTGTCATCGCAGTCATAGTACATGATGTTCGGCATGATGCTGAAATTCTTGGTCACCTTGATGGGCACGATAATACCGTACATGTACCGGGTGATCTCACGCTTGCTGTTGGCGATTGTGGGGTTTCCGTCCGTGTCGGCGTCATGCATACCGAAAATCCCCTGGATCTCGGCAGGCCCGAAGTTGAAGGCGAGCTGTACCCAGAAGGCCAGGACTTCGGAATCTGTGATGCGGGTATTGCCGGCCGTGTCCACATAAGACCTGGCGCCGCTCTGTCCGA
>JAFGPH010000611.1 GCA_016926135.1 Deltaproteobacteria bacterium | reverse complement strand
TTGATCTCCGGCTTGCCGGTCTGCGCCACGATGTGCATCCGTGTGTTTTCAATCACCTCTGTGCAGTGCCTGCCGATTTGCGCATCCGGGGTCACCCCCAGGAACTGACCGTAGGGCTTGTTAAAGTGCGTGACGTAACCGTCCGCATCGGTCACCATGATCCCGTTGTGAATGCTGTCCAGGATGAGATTCAGAATCCCCAACTGCCGACGGAGTTCCTCCGAATCATCAGCACGATCCTTTTTCCTGGAAACCTGGAATTGTCTATCGAGGTCTTCCACGGGCGTCCCCTTGTCTCACGATGCAGAAGTGTAGATAATTTGATACATAGTTTATGTCCTTGGAGGGAGAAGCACAAGCAAAAACTTGATCATTGCCCCGGTCTGTGCTTGAATGAGCCCATCCGGACAGGTGCTGATCCGTTCTCGATCGGGAAAGGCGAGGGCTTTGGGATGGATGGTCTCTGTGGCCTGAGAATTGCGTTCAATGCAGGTCCGGGATAACCTGTGAAGAGACTTGAACAACGGAGGGGCTATGGATACGAAAGAGAATGAATTGAAAGGGAAGAGAATCCTCATCGTGGATGATGAACCGGATGTGCTGGCCACACTGGAGGAGTTGCTCTCCATGTGTGAGATCGTGAAGGCCTCCACCTTCGAAGAGGCCAGGAAGGCGCTCGAAACCCAGCATTTTGATTTCGCCATCCTGGACATCATGGGGGTCAACGGCTATGAGCTGCTGGAGATAGCACAGGAGAGAAAAGCCACTGCCATCATGCTGACCGCTCATGCCCTCAGCCCTGAGGACACGGTGAAGTCCTTCAAGGGAGGGGCGGCTTCCTATGTGCCCAAAGACGAAATATCGAACATCACCACCTTTCTACTGGATATCCTGGAGGCCCAGAAGAAGGGGAAGAAGTTCTGGTGGCGTTGGATGGATAGGATGGAGGCCTACTACCAGCAGAAGTTCGGACCGGACTGGAAGAAGGGCGACAAGGAATTCTGGGAGAGGTTCACCTACTATACCTAGTCATGTCCCATAAAACCGTTAATGAATACCGGGCGCTTGAAGGGCCGTCGGGGGGTGGTCGTCAGGGCCGCGACTATTTCAGCGATCCATAAGCGGAAAAAGATGAGTTGCGGTCCTGAGCGACTATCCCCCTGACGCCCCGAGAACAAGACGGCGTTGGAAAGGTTCCGTTGAGACACCACACCAGCACTGAAGTGTATCAATTTTGCAGCATGCATACTTATTGCTACATAGTTCTGTTTCTCCTTTGATGTTCCTACATGATCCCCGTTGAAACGCGCCTGCCGTGAAGGGGAACCCGGCAGGATACCACGAATAATAATCAACTGTATTCAAGGTGATAAGGGAAGAATCACGCTGCGGGCCTTCCGGTGAGATGCGGTGCTTGCCTGGCCTGAGTCTTGCAGAACCCTGAGTGCCGACAAGTTCAGATTTTTTCAGGCAACCCATTCTGAAGTTCACCCATAATCAGCGTCCTGGAGGAGAAGACCATGGACATCAGAGAGCCAAAAATCAAGCGAGGGGAGATTCTCCTCCTGGAGGATCCCGGTTTCAATGCCGACAACGTGTGCATCGTCACGGGCTGCGGTACGGGCATCGGTCGCGCTACGGCTGTTGCAGCCGCTGCAAACAACCTCATGACCGTGGGGCTGGACATGAACGAAAAGGAGGGGCGGAAGACCCAGAAGATGGCACGGGATCTGGGCGGGCAGATGGTTTTCATCCGGGCGGATCTGACGGTGGATGCCGACATCGAAAGGGCGGTGGCAGATGCAGCGAAGCTCGGGCATGTGAAATACCTGGTCAATATCGCCGGCATCCAGCACATCGATTCCGTGGAAAACTTCCCCATGGAGAAATATGATTTGATGATGCGGCTTATGCTGCGGGCCCCTTTCTTCCTCTCCAAGTTGACCATACCCCACATGAAGAAGAGCAAAGACGGGAAGGGCGCGATCGGCAACATGTGCTCGGTTCATGGCCACATATGCACCAAGTTGAAACCGGTCTACAACATCACCAAGTTCGGGCTGCGTGCCCTGGCCCAATCCATTTCAGCGGAAGGGGAAGGCAGGATCAGGGCCTTCACGGTCAGCACGGGTTTCGTACGCACTCCGCTGGCCCTCAACCAGATCCCTGCCCAGGCAGAGCAAAGGGGAATCACGCCCGAGGAGGTCATCAGGGACGTGATGATGGAACGATCCCGAGTCAAGGAGATGATGACCCCTGTGGAGGTGGCCAATCTCTTCATTCTTGGTTTCTCCCGTTTTGCGAAATACCTGGTTGGAGGGGATCTTCTCTTTGACGGCGGGATGGTGCTCACGTACTAGTGCTCATTGGCTTCCGGGCTCTTGATCGCCTGGCGAATCTCACTCTCCACGAAGGCGATGTGTTCGCGTGCCTCCTTGCTGGCCCTCTCGGCGTCGCGGTCCCTGATGGCCTCGAATATGCGGAGGTGCTGCTGACCGATGAGACGGTAGTTGCCTTTCTTCTTGAAAATCTTCTCTCGCGACATCTTCTGTGTGTCCCAGAGGAGGTGATAGAAGGATGCGATGAGGTGAGAAAAGAGGGTGTTGTGGGCAGCGAGGGAAATGGCCACATGAAAGTCCGCATCGGTCTTGGCATCGTCCTTTCCGCTCCTCAGGTTGCGCTGGTCCGCCTGGACGATGGACTTCAGTCTCTGGAGGTCTTCCGGGGCAGCCTTCAGGGCTGCGTTGTATGCAGCCCAGCCCTCCATGGCCTGCCGGATTTCCAGTAACTCGAAGAGTTTGTCCAGGTCCTCCTGAATCAGGACCCGGATAGGGTCCTGAAAGGACCCCTGGACCAGGCTCCGGACAATGATCTTTCGACGGGGCCTGATTTCGATGAAGCCCATGGCCTGGAGCGCATTGAGGGCCTCCCGGAGGGGAGGGCGGCTCACCCCGATGAGGTCGGCCAGTTCCCTTTCCGAGGGCAGGGCATCACCCGGCTTGAGTTCGCCCTTGGTCAACATGGACTTGAACTGCTCGATGATTTCTTCAGAGATTTTCTTGGGTGAGATTTTTCGGAACATGGGCGTCTCCAATGAATAGTTGGTTTATTTGGTAATACCACATAGTTTTTCTCAAAGCAACGCTTTTTTGGGGAACCCCGGGTCAGCAGGGAGGTATCTGTAAAACTGGCATAAGAAGTTAATTTAATGAATAAAATATGTATTATATAATGAATGGGCTATCCCCTGCAGGCGAAGGCGACATATTTTTTCCCTTGACATGTACCCTGGACAAAGGCTAATGGTCTTACCAGAAATAGAATTTTTTTGAATCCCGCGATGCCGACGCTCTAAAGGGGAGGAAGACTGGGGCATGAGAGCTGCGCTGCTGTGTGATCAAAAGACGGTCGATGTAAAAATTCCCGATGCGGTGAGGTTGCTCCAGATGCGGCGACTGGACCCCCTTCCTGACCCCGTGCGCTCCGTTCGAGAGGCCGTGGATCAACCCATCGGAAGTGCACCCCTGAGGGAAATCGCCCGAGGCCGGAAGAACGCCTGTGTGGTGATCTCGGACATCACCCGGCCCGTGCCCAACAAGATCATTCTTCCTCCGCTCCTGGAGGCGCTTGAGGCGAGCGGAATGCCTGCGGACAGGATCACCATCCTGATCTCCAACGGCATGCACCGGCCCAACGAGGGTGAGGAACTCGAATACATGGTGGGCCGGGAGATCATGGAACGATACACCATCGTGAACCACTACTGCCGCGACCCCCG
>JAFGPH010000110.1 GCA_016926135.1 Deltaproteobacteria bacterium | reverse complement strand
CAAAGGGTTCAAGTACATTCATCACCTGGTCAAGAATAGATTCAAGATATTTTCCCCAAGCGAGCTTTTGGATCTATATGGGACGCCTGGAAACGAGCAGCGCCAACTCCCCGCGTCGAAGGAAGACCTTCTGGAGTCTTCATCGAGTAGAGACCCGTTAATGGACAAACCTTACATTAGAGAACTAAGGAAGAGACTGTCAGATCTTCGTGAGGAAATGATAGAAGCTGAGAAGATGAACGATATAGGTCGAAAAGATGCTGCGAACGCCGAATTTGAGGTCCTGCTCTCGCAACTGAGAAGGGAGGTTGACAGGGATGGAGAATCGCGTGAGTTCTCTAATGACCCATCGACGAGAGCGAAGAAGAGCGTTGCCAAAAACATTGATCGCAGCTTGAAGGCAATGCAGAAGCGAGACGAAGAACTGTATAGGCATTTCCATCAATCGCTAAAGCCGGTCGAGAGCTCCATAATGGCCTACCGTCCTACCATAGACATAAACTGGCGAACCGAATAAAGCCGATACCCCTAAAGGCTGCCTCAAATTTAATACCCACCATTCCATTAAGTCCCCTGTCATTCTCAGGGATACCTATATCTATACCCTCTGAAGCCCCTGAAAAGAATTTCCCAAAAACATTCTGAAAAATCGTTTCCGACACTTTCTGTCGGCTCCCCCGACACTATTTGTCGTGCTCCGCAGTCAGAGGCGGAAGACGCCTAGTTCGACAAATCAGAATGGAAGGAGGGGATGCCTATCGAAGAATTCAGAGAGAGTGTTTGGAATGTTGGAAACTAATGCGAACTGTAAACCTTCAAAAAATCAAAAGAAATGAGGTACAGGAAAATGACAAAGAAGAACGAATTGTCAAAAGGTGAAGTGGCGAACCTCGAAGCCACGAGTATCGAGGTTCACAACATTGACATCAACAACATAACCGTCCAGTACCATCCGAGGAAGCACCTTGGGGATCTGGAGTCCTTGCAGGCCAGCATCAAGAGAGACGGCCTGCAGGAGCCGCTGGTAGTCTACTCCGTAGGCGACGGGAAGTATGCCGTCATCGATGGACTGAGAAGACTTGAAGCCGTCAAACAGTTCGGATGGACTACGGTCCCCTGCATCGTGAGGGATGTGAAGGCTTCGGATGCTGCCCACATCTCCTTCGTGGTGAATGCCGAGAGGACCCAGTTCGATGTCATCGAAGTGGCGTTGCACCTCAAGGCTATGAAGGAGCAGTTTGGATACAGCAACCGGGATCTTGAACTGAAGGGCTATGGATCTCCAGCGAACATCTCGAAAAAGATGAAGCTTCTGGACCTTCCCGAGCCCGTCCAGGTCATGATCCAGAATGGTGAACTGACTGAGGCCCATGGTCATGAACTTCTGCGTCTTTCGACCAAGGAGGAGCGGGAGAAGATGGCTAGGAGGATAAAGCACTTCGGGTGGAACTCAAGCAACACCAAGGTGCGAATCGACAAGTATCTCTCAAAAGGCAAACTGGATGATCGAGGCCGGATTCAGGTGCCCGATATGGGTGTCCCTGGAGTCTACATCAAGGATTCGCGGGACATGAGCGAAATCCCGAATGAGGCCGTTCACCTCATCGTATCCAGCCCCCCATACAATATCGGGATGGAATACGAGAAGGGGATACCTCACGAGGAACATCTGGAAATGCTCGGAGCAGTGTTGAAGGAGTGCAACCGCGTGATGGTTCCCGGCGGCATCATCGCCCTGAACATTGACGACATTGTCAATTTCAAGGGCAACGACGGCAAGAGCGACATCGTCCAGATGAGGCTGATGGGGCATGTCTACCAGAACATCCTGAGGCGACACCACATTTTTCTCACGGACCACATTGTGTGGTGGAAGAAGTCCGCGGCATGGAACAACAGGCTCTCGATCTCCTATACGGAAAAACGAGAGCACACCTCCTACCGCATCTTGGACAACTTCGAGCATGTGTACATTTTCCGAAAGAAGGGAGAACGCGAAAAACCACCGGAGGACATCGTCCTCAAGTCCATGCTGACCAGGGAGCAGTGGATTGCATGGACCCCGGGCGTTTGGGCCATCCCGCCTGTGCATTACATGGATGGGCACCCGAACATCTATCCTGATGAGTTGGTTTCAAGACTTGTCCGGATGTTTT
The DNA here is from genome assembly GCA_016926135.1 of Deltaproteobacteria bacterium. The sequence goes on along the minus strand of JAFGPH010000110.1, from coordinate 17,079 downwards.
CCTACGAGGGTGACACCGTCCTTGACCCCTGGCTCGGCAGCGGGACTACCGTGAAGGTCGCCAGGGACCTGAACAGGGTCGGAATCGGATACGAGAAAGAGGAACAGTACAAGGCCGTCATCATGAAAAGGCTTGGGATCACCCAAGACGGGACGGTCGAAGGCTCTCAGGAGTCGATGGTGGAGTTCTACGAGAGAGTCATGGCCCCCGAATTCTCGGAAACCGAGGATGAACCTGCTCAGAGCGAAGGTGGGGAAATGACTGTGACCGAGGTCCCCATGAATCCCTAAACCCATAAACCTCAGGGCATGGGATGCGGTAAGGTCCCATGCCCTTTTGGTAAAAGAGAGCGCTGATGAAGATGGGAAAGAACAACTTCAACATGAAACCTGAAACCACGGGGCAACCCGAACTTCGAACGATCGGCGAGCGAGCGCACACAACGCTAACACCTCACGATTCAGCAGGAGTGCATTCATGGCGGTAAAGCACATAGTCAGGAAAGACGGCGATGGCAAGACAAGGGAGGTGGCGCTGACACCCCTTAAAAGCATAAGGCTCAACTGCATCGAGTGCATGGGGTTCCAGCCGAGCCTTGTGAGGGAGTGCTCATCGCCCCTCTGTCCGCTCTATCCCTTCAGAATGGGCAGAGGATCTCGGAGACCCCGTTGAGTTTGGCGCTAACCCCTCTCTTTAGGGGGGTTTTAGAGGCCAGTTTCGACGATCTCCACGGGGTCAAGGGTAAGGGAAGGGCAATAAAAAGATCGACGATTTTATTGTGAAAAAAGCAGGTTCTTTGGACCTGACAAAAGATGACAGAAGGGAGACAGAATCATGAATAAAAAATGGGAAGCAAGGTTGATTGAAGAGTTGAAGCAGAGAGGTGTTGATGTCTATGACTCAAACTCGGTAAAGCAGTATGTAGCAAAGCTACAGGGTATCTCCATTGAGGCGCTGGAGGCAGACCTTCAAAAAGCCATGGCGAGACTCATGATTGATGCACAGAAAGAGTTCGTTTGCGAGAACTGCGATAGTGAAAGGTTTGTAATGCAGCTTCATGGGGACACCATTGGAGAGGTGGAGATTGACAAACACGGAAACGAAACAGGAGATTTAGAATGGGATCCCGATATTCAATGGGGAGATTTGCTCGATTACTCCTGCGCAGAATGTGATGGTGAAGCGATTGACGGAAACCTGGCTATCAGTAGGTTACTCGTGGAAGCGTTAGCGCAGGCTGAGCGGAAGTGGAAAGGTTAAATATTGGCGAAGCATAAATGATTGAGAAGAGGTTTGCAGAAGACGACTTGTCTGAGGAAACGAAATACAGATACTTGAAGATGAAGGAGGCTGTTCTGTAGAACGAGTCCGGGGGGGGGAGGAGAGGGTTTCTCTCCCCTCCTAACAAATAGCAGGGTGTTTGCTCAAGTTCTGATAACGGGATGGGATAACAAAGAAGATGGATGCCCCTTCTGCAAGGCGAAGAGCTCCGCGGAAGATTCAAAGTTATGAACCGCTTCATGCGTCTGGAGATTTTAGTTGAAGAGATGGAACTGACATCTGAAAATAGAGTATTCCTGACCCAAAGCGAGCTCGCTGAGCGGTGGAGGGTCACCCAAAGCTCCATTAAGAACTGGAGGGAGAGGGGCCAGCTATGCTATTTTCAAATGCCAGGATCATCTCGTGTGCTGTATCCGATTGAGGCCGTGGAGGAGATCGAAAAGAAATTCACCAAACCCACAAAGGAGGTGATGCAGCTAGAGAGAAAGGCCAAAGTGAAAAGGGAAAAGCACGTCATATCAGCCAATAAGGATGAGAATTGGAGGATATGACATGGCAAGAGACAAATACCATCATTTGTACAAGAGAAAGGGCACCTACTATTTTCGAAAGGAAGCTACCCGGTTTTCTCTGGAAACCACGGTGGGGACAGAAGCACTGAAGGTAAGAGACAGGCTCCTGGAGCACCACCGCATTCACGGGAACTACGGCTTTGTAGAGCAAGAGCAAGCGCTGACATTCGGAGTGGTGGCCAAGGAATGGGCAAAGATACATGAGAAGAAGGTCAAGTATTCCACCTGGCGGGATTACAGGTCTGCCATGAACACTCATGTTTTACCGGCGTTCAAGGACATTCCGATCAAGGACATCTCCTACGGAAACATTGAGAAATTCAAGACCGACCTGGAATGTGGAGCCAAGAGAGTCAACAACATCCTGGTCCCCATGCGTTCCGTGTTCGAGATGGCCCAACGGAACGGCTATGTGAGTGAGAATGTGATGGCCATGGTGGACAATCTTCCGGTTGACCAGCCCGATATTCGTCCTTTCACCTACGAGGAAGCCTTGGCAATCCTGAATGCGGTCGATCCTTTTTACAGGCCTTACACCGCAGTGCGGTTTTTCACGGGTATGCGCTCGGGGGAGATCGACGCTCTCGAATGGCTGGATTACAAAGAGAGCATGGTGCCGAATCCAAAGCTTCACATCAGCAAGGCGTTCGTTTATGGCATAGAGGGGAAGACGAAAACGAAGAAATCCAAGCGCTACATCGATTGCGTTGCCCCCGTGATTCAAGCGTTGAAGGAGCAGAAGGACCATACGGGAGAGGGCAAGCACATCTTCCTGACCAAGGAAGGGGAGCGCATGAACCCTGACCATTACAGGGAGGTAGTATGGAAACCGGCCCTAAATGGGGCAGGCTTTGACTACAGACCGCCGATCCAAACCAGACACACTTTCGCAACGCTGATGCTCTCTGCCGGAGAGGACATTGGATGGATTCAGAACATGCTGGGCCATGCGTCCCTTCAGATGATCTTCACTCGATACTACGCCTGGATTCCGAAGAAGACACGGAAGGACGGTTCCGCATTCCTGAAATCAGTAGCGGAAGAGCCGGCTATTGAGGATGTTCAGCCCGAGGAAAGGCAGTGCAGAGTCATTCCCTTTGTTGCCAAGAACGACACAAAAACGACACACCAAAAAATAAGGGCTTACAGCGATGAGCCATAAGCCTTTGAAATCTTTCATGGTGTGGGTGATTTCCAGAATCCTGTTTTCGGGTTATGAGCCCGACGAGCTACCTGACTGCTCCACCCCGCGTCAGCCATCTAATCTAACACTGAGCGTGGCATAAGTCAAAGGGAAAAATCAGAAATGTGTCTGCGATTCGCAGAATTCCTAGGCATCAGGTAGCCGGATGATGAAGGTGGTTCCCTTTCCCGGCTCGCTCTCCGCGGAGATCTCCCCCCCGTGGGCCTCGATGATCTTGTAGGAGATGGCGAGCCCCAAGCCCAACCCCTTTTCCCGTGTCGTGTAGAAGGGCTCGAACACGTGCCGGAGCTGGTCCTCGGGAATGCCGACCCCGTGGTCGCTGATCCGGATTTCCACACCGGTCGGGACCCTGGCCATGGAGATCGTGATGCGCCCACCGTCGGCCATGGCCTCGCACCCGTTGGAGAAGATGTTGATGAAGACCTGTTTGAGCTTGTCCGGATCGCAGTCGATCTCCCCCAGGTTCCCGTCATATTCCTCGCTGAAGGAGAAGCTCTCAGGCGGATAGACGCCGGCCATGATCCTGATCACGTCCTTGATGATGGCGCTCAGCTCGGCAGGTCTCTTGACGAGCCGGTAGGTCTTCGTGAAGTCCCCCAGGCCGGCCACCAGTCTCTCCAGCCTCTTCACCTCGTCCAGGATCATGTCCACCTTCACGGCGTCCCTTTCGTCCTGGAGATTCCTCCGGATCTGCCCTGCAAAGCCGCCGATGATCATCAGGGGGTTCTTGATCTCGTGGGCCACATGGGCGACCGCCTGGCCCACTGCGGCAAGCCGCTCGGACTGGAGGAGCTTCCTCTCCATCTGCCGCTCCTCGGACACGTCCCGTATGATGCCGGTGAAGGTGAGTTTTCCCTCCATCTCCATGCAGGAGAGGTTGATCTCAATGGGGAATTCCCCTCCCCCTTTTCGGAGGGCCGTGAGGTGCAGGGTCTTCCCCATGCCATCGACCTCTCTCCTCTCCAGGAAGCGTTTGACGAACCTGGCATGATCCCCATACTGGGAAGGTACGAGCACGTTCAGGCTTTTCCCGAGGATTTCGCTCGCGGTGTAACCGAACATCTGCTGGGCGGCACTGTTGAACAGGATAATCTTCTGGTCTTCGTTGATGCTGAGGATGGCATTGGTGGCCGTATCCAGGATTGCCCTCAGCCGCTTCTCCGAATTCTGGAGTTTGATGATCAGGTTTCGGTATTCCGTCACGTCCCTGGCAATCTCGATGAAGAACTCCGTGCCCTTGGACTTGCACTTGAGTGGGTACATGATCAGGAAGGACTCCCTGATCGTCCCTCCAGGGGTGGTGTGCTGATGGGTACTCTCGATCCTTTTCCCGGTCTTGCGTGCCAACTCCAGGGGGCAGGACCCCGTGCTCCTCATGCAGGCTGAACCGGCCTTCTCCCTGACGTCGTAGCACTTCCTGCCCGTCACCTCGGCCTTCGGGAGCCCCGCCCCTTTCAGGAAGGCCCGGTTGGCATCCCTGATGAGGAAGTCCTGGTCCACCACCATGATTTCCTCACTGATCCCGTCAAAGAGGGCGCCAAGGAAAAGGCTCTCCATCCGGCGCGTCTCCAGCTCCTTTTCCAATCGAGCCAGGCTCTCCCTCAGGGTCTTTGTCTCGTCAAGGGACTTGCCTTTTCCCTTTTTCTCCATGTTCATCTCCCCCTGGACGGCGTGTAGAAACAGTACTCCAGGGAGAGGATATCGAACATCTCGTCCGTCCCTTCCCTGATGGAATGAAACAGCGCCTTCATGCTTCCGGCCCTGGCGATGGTCTCCCGATATACCACGTCATTGAAGTACAGGGTATCCAACGGGAGGAGCACATGGTCGATCGAACCGTACCAGTTCACGTTGAGAAGCTGTTTGAGGGTCGTCACTTTCCTGTAGAGCTCGTCAATACGCGCGGTCCTGAGGATGGGGCTCACCCGGTTGATCATGCAATCCACCAGGCCTGCCAGGTAGTAGACCTCCCTCATCCTCACTTCGTTCTCCCTGAATTGGTAGATCCCGCGGATGGTGGAGGCCAGGCCGCCTCGCAGCACGAAGTGGGGGGGCAGGTGCCAGACCCCGGATTCCCCCTTTTCGAAAACCTCTTTTCTGTGCCTTTCCAGTTGCTCCGACTGGGACTTGAGCATCTGCACATGGTAGGCGGACTCCCAGTCGGCGCTTCGGAACTCAAAGGGCTTCAGGGTAACCACATTGTCCGGCAGTCTCCGGGACCTCTCCTGGAATGGAAGGACCTTGGTCATACAGTAAATGCCTGAAGTGCCTAAAATGCCTAGAGTGCGCTAAAGTGCCTAGAGTTTTTGAGGATTTAGGAATGTCTTATCAAGCCCATCGGAACGCCGCCCCGTCGCGGGCAAAACCTGTCGCGGCCACGTTTCGCGAGTGTGCGTATTCGTTTTGTCAATGGGAATAAACCACTACTGCACAAATCGTAAACTGTTACCGGAGGTGATCCCGGATCTACAATTTTAGATCACTTTAGTGCATTTTAGACACTTTAGGCACATCCTCTAAGGTCTCGGATGATATTTCTCGTGGATCTCTTTCAGACGCTCCCTGGTCACGTGGGTGTAAATCTGGGTAGTGGAAATATCTGCGTGACCCAGCATGATCTGCACGGATCTCAGATCCGCTCCGCATTCGAGCAGGTGACTGGCGAAGGAGTGGCGCAACAGGTGGGGCTTGATCTCCTTTCCGATTCCGGCCTTTCTTCCGTAACCCCGGATGAGCTTCCAGAAGCCCTGTCTGGATATGGGCTTCCCTCTGGGGTTCGGAAAAAGAAAGGAGGAGGGTCGCCCCTTCAGAAGTGCCGGCCGGCTGTCTCCCAGGTATTCCCTTAGCGCGTCCAGGGCCTTTGCGCCCATGGGTACCATTCTCTCTTTGGAACCCTTTCCCATGGTCCTCAGGTATCCCGCCTGCAGGTTGACATTCTGGACCTTCAGGCTCACGAGTTCCGAAACCCTGAGGCCCGTGGCATAGAGGAGTTCCAGCATGGCCCTGTCCCTCAGCCCCAGGCGGCTCGCCGGGTCCGGTTGGGCGAGGAGTCGTTCCACCTCTTCGCGACTCAAGACGCCGGGAAGCTTGAGTGGGATCTTGGGCGTTCCCAGGAGTTTTGCGGGACTGCTTTCCATTCTGCCTGAGGTCGAGAGAAAACGGAAGAATTGTTTCAGGGTCGAGAGATTTCTTGCGGCGCTCCTGATGGAGACCTCCCCCTGCAGGCTGGACATGTAGGCCAGCATGTGCTCCTGGCTCACATCGAGAGGCCCCATGCCTTTTTCTTCCAGGAAATGAAGGAACTTCATGAGGTCCCGGCTGTAAGCCTGAATCGTGTTGCCGGCCAGTCCCCGCTCCACCCTCAGATGGTCGAGGAACTGATCAGCCAGAAGGTAGCCTGAATCGGCCTTTGTGGTCTCGCTCATAGGTGTTGCCTTTAGCCCGCAGGGGACAGGAAAAAGGAGGGGATGCGGGGATCAGGCACCGGAGGCTTTACCGTGAAAATAGACCCCCTCACCCTTGCCCTCTCCCCCCCCAATTGGGTGGAGAGGGAGATATTTTCATCTGTGGGTATGAGCGCAAGTGTGATCACGCGCGTTTAGAATGCGTAAAGGTGTTCGTCCCGGGTGAGAATCCTTGGGCCGTTCTCCTCGACGACAACCATCTGCTCGAGCCTCACCCCTCCCCTGCCGGGAATGTAGATGCCCGGTTCCACGGTGACCACCATCCCCTTCTTGAGTTTCACCGGTTGCCCGGGCCCCAACCTTGGTCTCTCATGGGGAGCGAGCCCGACCCCGTGGCCCAGGCCGTGGCCGAAGCAGACCCCGTATCCGGCGTCCCGGATGATCTCCCTGGCCGTGGCATCCAGAAAGGTGCTCTCCACGCCTGGCCGAACCCTTTCGAGGGCCGCAAGCTGGGCCTCCCGTACGATCCGATAGATCTTCACGAATTCACGTTTCGGCCTTCCCAGAAACACGGTCCTGGTCATGTCACAGCAGTACCCGTCTACCCTGACCCCCACATCCAGCGTGACGGGTTCCCCGATACGCAACTTCCGCCCCGTGGGCGTCGCATGGGGAAGGGCGCTGTTGGGGCCTGAGGCGACAATGGAAGGGAAGGCCAGTGAATCTGCGCCCCCCTCGTGTGCGAGGCCCTCGATCTCCCGGGCGATCTCCCTTTCCGAGAGGCCCGGTCGGAGGCGGGGAATGACTTCACCCAGGATCCGGGACATGAGATCCGAAGATGCCTCCATCGCCCGGATCTCCTTTTCGTCCTTGATTTCCCGCAGATCCTCGACCAGGCCATTGAGGGGGGTGAGGCGGGGCCGGCGGGCGAGTTTCCGTACGCCTGTGAGGATCCGGCGGTGCATCTCCCAGGTCACGTAGGTCTCCTCGAACCCCAGGTTCCGGGTGCCGAGTCTCGCGAGGAGACCGGGCAGGGCGTCGACGAGGCCCTGCCCGGGGGTAACGACCTTGCAGTCAGGGGCCTCCATCTCCGCTGCCAGGGTGTACCTGGAATCGGTGATGAGGAGAGAGGACCTCTTCGTGATGAGGAGGGAGCCGGAGGACTCTGTGAACATGGAGTCTTCCGCCTTGAACCCGGAAAGGTAGCGCCTGTTCTCCGGCTGAATGATCCACAGGGTATCCTGGGGGAGATCCTTGAGTCTCGCCCTGAGGGAGCCTGTGCGTTCCTGGTATAGGGACTTCTTCATCTTCCTAACCGGACCATGGAAAAAGATGCGTCGCGGCGCTGAGAGACCACCCATCGCTCAATGGGGCGGTCCGGGGGCGTTCGTCCAGCCCGCAACGATTACTCCGATGTCTTTTCAACGGGACCATGATTCCGAGACACTGCACTAGAAACGCGTCTGCAGAGCCAGACCCACATGGCCCTGGTCGGTCACGAGAAGATGCAGATCTGTCTCATCCTTCAGATTGCGAAGGAAGTCGTTCTTCTTCGCGCGGTTGTATTTGTGGGCACAGTTCACGGCGCTGTAGATATTGCCGGAGTACCAGCCCAGCTCCAGGAATGCGAGGATTCCCCCCAGCACGTCATGGTCCTGGTCAAAGGCCTCGTAAGTGGCCCAAATGAAAAGGCCGTTCAGGACGAGAGCCACAAGTCCGTCTTTGTAGCGTTCGCAGTAGGCATGGCCCAGGCCTGGGAGCAGGCCCGCCATGACGCCTGCCGTTGTGGGGTCCTTCGATGGCAGGGTCTCTCCGTGCAGGCTTTTCTGCGAGAGCAGGTAGGCATTGGCGTGGAGGGGGCTGCCCGGGTCCACGGCCCCGAAGCTCTCCGATGCCTGTTTCCATCGATCCGTCTTCATGCGGCACCAGCCGATACGGTAGATGGCGCGGTTCTTCATCTCTGGCTCGGGGTACTCTGCCATGACCTGTTGAAAGATTTTTTCCGCCTCCTGGGGAAGGCCCTGCCTGTAATAGGATTCACCGATCATAAAAAGGGCATCCCCGGCAATCGGGCTGCCGGGGTATGTCTTGATGACCTGTCCCAGGGCGTCTCTTGCCTTTTCATAAGCTTTCCCCTTCAGGTAGCAGACACCGATCAGGTATCGCACCCGCGCCACCTTCTCATGGTCCGGAAAGAAGTGAAGGAACCGCTCCAACTCCACGACCGCGCGCTGGTGTTCGCCCTTGCCCATGGCTTCCTCGGCGAGACGGAGCTGTTCATCGCTCCGGATAATCACCTCGGCGGCATTCAGATCGGCGACCTGCGGCAGGAAGAGGGCAAGGAGGAGGAAGACGACGCACAGGGTTCTATTCGGCATGGGCCTTTTTCTCCTGCTCGTACCACCAGAAGTCATTGTTTTCCACAGGGTCATAGATCTTCCAGGTATTACCGGAGTAGATATAGGGCGAAACAGTGGTTTCTTCCCTTCCCTCGTGGATCAGCCGGTCCACCGTCATCAGCCATCCCATGAAAAAACCGTGCTTCCTGAATGCCTGCACACTGTAGGAGCCGCAGGAGGGGTAGCTGGGGCAGCGGTCGCCGTCCACGGCGGAGATGTGATCCCTGTAAATGGAGACAAACCAGGCGCCGATGTTCGAGTCTGACGTCTCTTTCGGGGACGGAGTCGACGCTCCGTCTGCCGTCTCGTCTGCAAGGGCAGCCCCGGGAGCCAGGCTGAAGATCCCGATGAGGAGTTGAAGGGCGAGAATGTGTATGAGCCTTTTCATTATTCCCGCTGATGGGTGAGACCCGCGGCTTATTTCCGGGTTGGACAAGAAGCGCATGGCACCTAGTGCATGGAGATTAGTGAACAAAGCGCAATAAGTCAAGCCCCGTGGTATCCCGGCCTCGGTCGCTTGTTGACAACCCGTGCACGGCTTGTTACTAATCAGGATGGGCAGGATATGAATCAGGGAAAGATCGTTGAATACATTGAAGAAGGCAATGTGATCAGCAGCCTCTGTCTCCATGAAGACGGGAACAGGCTTCATCTCCTCACTCCATCCAACCGGGAGATCAACCTCTCACCCAAAAGGGCGCTGCTCATTTCAGCGGCGACCATCAACACCGTATCCCCCCGCGAAGAGCTTTTGAGCCGACTGAAGAAGACGGAAGAGAAGAGAATCCGTCTTCAGGGCGAGGTGCGGGTGAAGGAACTCTGGGAACTCATCCGGGATGAGAAGGAGGTCTTTGACGCCCGGTACCTGGCGGAGCTCTGCTTCGGCGAAAAGGTGAGCGATGACCACGTCTCCGGCCTGGTGCGGGCCCTGTTCGATGACAAGCTCCATTTCAAGTTGAAGGACGGGCGTTTCCTGCCCAATTCGGAAGAGAGGGTCGAGCAGCTCCTGAGGGAGAGGGAGGAGGCTGCCCTGAGGGAGAGGAGGCTCCTGGAAGGGAGCCGGTGGTTGAGGCAGGTCATGGACGGAGGGGGCGCAGAGGGGCACTCCTGCGAGGAGGATGTGATAGGAGTTCTGGTCGACCTGGGCCTTTACCGCGAGGATGCGCCCGACTTCCGGTCCGGGAAAGAACTGCTCTCAAGGGCGGGGATCTCGGACCTGGATGAGGTGAGGAGCATCCTGGTGCGCCTCGGCGTCTGGGAAGAGGATGAGAACCTGGACCTCCTCCGGCTTAGGGTGAAGACCCACTTCGACGAAGAAGATCTGACGCAGTGTGCCAGGGTGGCCCGTTTCGAGCCCGGCGGGGAGGAACGGAGAGACCTGAGAGGGCTTTCGGCCATGACGATCGATGGTCCGCTCACCAGGGACTTTGACGATGCCCTCAGCGTGGAAATCCACGACGGCATCATTGACCTGGGGGTTCATATCTCGGACGTGGCCGGCGCTATCCCGCCGGGGAGCCCTCTCGACCTCTGCGCGAAAGAGAGGGGCACGTCCCTTTATTTGACGAGGCGCCAGATTCCAATGATCCCCCAGCCCCTCTCCCAGGACGCCCTCAGCCTGATGCAGGACACCGACCGTCCCGCCCTCTCCCTCCTGTGCAGGCTCGATCGGGAAGGAAACCTGCTGGAGTGGCATTTCGTCCGCAGCCTCATCAGGGTGAAGAGCCAGCTCACCTATGAACAGGTCAACGAACGCTACCTGGAAGACGGACTCCTGGGTGAGCTTCACCGGCTGGGCCGGGTGATGCGCCTGAAAAGGATCGAGCAGGGTGCACTGCTCCTTTCCCTGCCCGAGGTCTACGTGAACGTGAGCGAGGAGGGAGATGTCTCGGTCAGGCTGCTCCCGCAGGAGACGCCGTCCAGGATGATCGTCGAAGAGATGATGATTCTCTATAACTGGCTGGCTGCAAGGTTCTGCAGGGACCGCCGGGTCCCGGTGCTCTACCGGTGCCAGCAGGCCCCGAGTGAAGTGTTGGCCCGGAACGAATCGAATGGGCTCTACTCCTTGCTCAAACAGAGAGGTAAGTTGTCTCCACTGGAGATCCGCACTGCGCCGAAGCCTCACAGCGGGCTCGGACTGGACGTCTACACCAATGTGAGTTCGCCCATCCGGAGGTATTTTGACCTGGTGATTCAACGGCAGATCGGGAGTTCTCTCTCGGGCGCGGTGCCCCCATACACCACGGAGGATCTGGAGGGGATCAGGCTTTCCCTGGAGTCCATGCTGAGGGAACTGGAGAAGATGAAGAGGAATCGCCTCCGCTACTGGATTCTAAAGCACCTGCTCCAGCACACGGGCGAGACCTTTCCGGCCCTGGTGCTGGGGGTGGGGAAGAGCAAATACCGGATTGTGCTGACCGACTTCCTGCTGATCACGGAAATGAAACGCCTGGAGGGTCAAAGTCTTGTGGAGGGACAGCGCATAACGGTCAGGGTGAGGAAATCGGACCCCTGGAACGACACATTGCGCATGGAATACGTCGGGCCGGCCTAGTGCCAAAAAAAAGTTCAACATGATGGGGGCGGTGACGGGCAACGGAGAAAGATGCGTTGCGGCCCTGAGAGACCACCCCCCGACGGCCCCTCAAGCGCAAGGTATATGTTAACGTATTTATGAGACCCGATACCAAGCGGATTCACTCGGCAGCGATGAACACCCTGCCCAGCCGGATCGGCCCCTTTTCCACCGCCACCTGATGGGAGGCGCCTCCACCCCTCCCGCAGAGATCCTGGAGAACCCTGGTTTCGCCCTGTTTCACCTTGTGCCCGTTGATGCTCAGGTGGATCTCCGTCTTGCCGCCCAGGTTGGTTTGCACCTCTTCCAGACAGATCCGGTCCTTGATGGATAGGGTCACCTTGTTCTCCGGCCGCAGCAGGAGGTGCTTCTGGTCGTTCACCCTCAGCACCAGGTAATCCATCCTGGGCGGCAACAGTCTCACGATCATGCGGCCGAGGACCTCGTCCGCACGGGATGCCACGACCTCGTAGGATTCCCCTTTCTTGTCCAGGGAGTACCTCTCCATGAGGTCGGCAGCCGTGTCGATCTCATAGCCCCGGTCCTCGCCCCGGTTGTTCCTCCAGTCTCCCACGAACCCTTTGAAGTTCACTTTCACGCCTGCCGACTCAGCGGGGGCGGGTAGGATGTCCACGATCTTGAGCTTTTGTCCTCTCACCAGGGTCAGGGTTTCCCCCACCCCGAGAAGCAGACGGCCGCCGCCTGTTTCGATCAGGAAGTACGTCAGACTGACGGAAGAGAGGGGATCCGCTTTCTTCGCCTCTTCTTCTCCCGTCCTGATCCCGGAGATGCGGATAGGGATCTCTGCAAACTTCTCGTTGTCCTTGCGCACGATCATGGTGGTGTCCTTCACGATGGTGAAGTCCTTCCTGTAATCGTTCAGGTCACCGATGGCCAGAATATCCAGACTGAGGCCCCTCTCGTAGTTGGACTCGATATGGCTCACATTGATGGTATCCCCCGAGCGGAGCCCCAGGGCCTCGCCGTTCTTGATGACGATGGGTGTCCTCCCGTTGATGGAGACAACCAGGTACTTGAACTCGGGCGGGTCGAGCACCAGGCCTGGGGATTCGGGGACGATGTCAAAGAGCTTCATGAAGGCGTTGATCACCAGGTTGTGAAACCGAACCTTGAGGTCCATGGCGGGGAGGAACTTGGATGTCTCCACCCCGAAGGCCGGGATGTGGTGCCTCGTGAGGGCATAGTAGGTGGCCGACTTCCTCTGTTCCTTGTGGGGGCTGTCGGGGTCGGCCGTTCGGGTGTTCATGAAGTGAAACCGGTACAGTTCGTACTGGATCTGGGGATTCACCTCCTCGATCACCTTCCGGGCCATGTCTTGGAGCCGGATGCTCTTCTTCTGATTCGGAACCCCATATTCGGCTGTATCGGCAATGATCGACTGACCAAAGCGCGACGGATTCCGCCACTTGTCGATGTACTTGGGGTAGTAGTATCCTGCTCCGTCATGAAGATTGAGCAGGTAGTCGCTTTCGCTGATAAGCTTCTTGAGGATGGCGACGATCCTGTCCTCCATGCTGGATGAGGCTTCCTCATGGGTGAATTTCCGGTTCATGTCCCCGTGGGGGCCCCTCTGGTTGGTGATGATGGAGTAAAAGTTGGCACGGGGAACCACGATGAGGTTCCCTTTCTCCAGTCTCATGTCGGCGTAAAGATCGGCGGAAAGGAATCCCCCCGGCTCGTTGCCCTGGATCCCTCCGATCAGGAGAAGGGTCTTTCCGGGTTTCTTTCCGTAGATCTTGTAGATGTTGAGTTCATAGGCCGTGTTCGGAAAATAGACGAGGTGCTCCCTTTTGCAGTGGGCCCGGGAAGGCAGAGCGAAGAGGAGCAGCAGGCTTGCGCAGAGCATGGAGACGGGGATTTTCTTCCATGCCGGCGGCCTAAGAGTCATGACCGACCTCCAGGTGCTTTTCGAGGATGAGCTCCCCTGCCTGATCGTAGGCCAGGACCTTGATCACGGTTGGGGATTCGGAAGGAGAGCCCAGGTTGAATCGGGCGCTGATCTGCTTGAATCTCTGGATGTAGAAGACGTGACCCTTACGGTAGTTCGCGGGCACTCCCCTTTCCAAGGTCTGTTGCGGATAGGGCCATTCCTTCGCAGGAGACGATTTCCCGTCCAGGGCGATGAGATGAACGTAGCCACCGGCCGCCGCATCGCCCTGCTGGGTGTTGACGAGCTTGAAGCTCACCTTCATTTTGGAGCCCTCCCGCTGGATCACCATATCCACAACGTCCACGATGCCTGAATCCCCGGAAGGCTTCTCCTCTCCGGGCCTGGGAGTGCCTGGTGAGAGGGCGATGCCGCTCCCCTCCCGGGTGGAGGCGGCCTTTCCCGGTGAGGGGGGCTCTTCGGGGCGTTCCTCTGACCGGCGGACGTAATCCTCGAGCAGGGCCACATGCTGCCTGGCTCTCAGGAGGCTTTTCCTGTTGGAGGCGTTCTCCTCCTCGATCCGGCCGATCTCTTCCTGTTGGCTGATGACGGTCCGGCGCAATTCCAGATAGCGGTTGATGGTGAAGAGGGAAAGAAGGATGTAGGCCGCCATGAAGAGGGTTCCCCAGAGGAGGAGGCGCGGGGAGACTTGGAAGGAACGCGTCCTCCCCACTTCCCCCATGAGCATCACGGTGAGACGCTTCTTCCGGTCGCCTTTTCTCCCTACGGGCGGTCGCCCTTCCTCAGGGGTCGCCACTCCTCCTTTTTGATTTTCCAATGCGGACCCCTCTTCTGAAGCAGGATGGTCTTCATGCCCTTATCCCGGTAGTCGTCGGCCCGGTAGTCCTGAACAAAGGTGACCGTGGCCGTCTGATCGTCGGAGGCTCTGATCTTGAGGTCCCTGACCTGCACGTGGACGGACCGATGCTTCCGGTTCAGGCCGTCCCGGTGCTCTTTCCATGCCTTGAAGCCCATTCCTCTGGAGGAGAAGCCGGGATCGTAGCAGGACATGTAGGTCTTCAGATCCTGCCTTTCCCAGGCCCTTCTCCACTGCTCGATAAAGTCCTTGATCCCCACGGAAACGGGTGGAGGAGATTTCTTCTCGACCGCGGCCACCCTGGGCTTCTCTTCCTGCAAGGGTGGCTGGGGCGCGGTCGGAGCGGAAACAGGTCGTCTCAGGGCGAACTTGGGTCTGTCTTGCTCTGCCTCGAAGAACTCGCCCACGATTTTCCACTGCTTGCTGTTCTGTTGGAGGAAGATCCTCTTGTATCCACGGCTGTCGAATCCGGCGGTGTTGTAACGCTGCCGGAACGTGGCCATCACGGTGCCGTCGTTCCTGTAAAGGGCCAGATTTTCAAGCTCCACACGGATCCGCTTGTATTGCCTGGCCAGCCTGGCCTTGTACTCTTTCCACTCCTTCCAGTCCTTGCCCCCTGAGGTGAAGCGCTGGCTGTAGTAGGACATGTATCTGTCGATCTGCTTTGTCTCCCAGGCATTCCTCCATCCCTCGACAATCCTCTCCAGTTCCTCTCTTTCCTTCCGGAGCTTCTCGGCATCGATCATCTCCATCATGGGGCTGATGATCACGGGGGTGTCATAGAGTTCAACAAAGGATGAGAGATCCTCGATGTTACGGTTCTCCAGAACGATGCATCCGTTGGTGTCTTTGGGTTTCAGGGGCTTGTTGGTGCCGTGGAACCATATGCCGTAACCGTCTCTCCCCTCCCGTTTGTCCAGGGGGTTGGGATAATCGAGGGGAAAGGCGCGGACGCCGTAGATGGGTGCGAGATCCTTCTGTTCGTAAGCATTGATGAAGAAGTAGATGCCCTCGGGGGTCCTGCGATCATTTTGCCGTGACTTCTTTCCGTCATTCTCACCCGTGGAACACGGGTAGCTCCTGGCAGGGACAGAAGGGTCGCTTTTTTTGTAGACGTGGACCTTCTGGGCCGATTTGTCTACAAGGATGGCGTACGGAGAACCCTTCTCCGGCCATCGCAGAAAAGCGGAGGGAACACGGTCCATCGCGTCCTTGTCCTGTTTGGCCAGAGCGGTCTGAACCGAGGCCTGCCATGACATCAGGACAATGGTGCACAGGATCGACGAGAAAAAACGTGGCTTCATTCTTCCGGCAGTGAAACGGAGCGTCTTCCAGGACTTCATGAGAGATGCCCCCCGTGGGATCGGCAGGACTCCTGCCTGCTCAAAAATGGAAACGGGACACCCGGGATCTGTTACCCGAATACCCTCCCGAATATCTCCTCCACGTGTTTGAGGTGATAGTTGATGTCGAATACCTCCTCAATCTCCCCTTCGCTGAGGTGAGACCTGATCTCCCCGTCTTCCAGGAGCAGGGCCTTGAACTCGCTTCCGGTTTCCCACACCTTCATGGCATTGCGCTGCACCATGACGTAGGCACTCTGTCTCTGGATGCCCAGAGCGGCCAGTTTCATGAGCACCTGCTGGGAGAAAATGAGACCCTTCATGCTTCTGAGGTTCTCCATCATGCGATCAGGGTGGACCACCAGGCCCCGGACGATGCCGGTGAGACGATGGAGCATGAAATCCACGAGGATCGTGCTGTCCGGACCGATCACCCTCTCCACCGAGGAGTGGCTGATGTCCCTTTCGTGCCAGAGGGCCATGTTTTCCATGGCGGCCATGGCGTTGGTGCGCACAAGGCGGGCAAGGCCGGCGATGTTCTCGGAGCCGATGGGGTTCCTTTTGTGGGGCATGGCTGAAGAGCCCTTTTGCCCTTTGCCAAAGGGTTCTTCCGCCTCCAGAACCTCCGTTCTCTGGAGATGGCGGATCTCCACAGCGATCTTCTCCAGGGTTCCGGCCAGGATAGCCAGCGCGGTGAAGTACTGGGCGTGGCGATCCCGCTGAAGGATCTGCGTGGAGGCCTCAGCCGGCTTCAGGCCGAGCCTGCGGCACACGTAAGCCTCGACCTCCGGGGAGATGTTGGCAAAGGTGCCCACGGCACCGGAAAGCTTTCCGTAACCGATCACCTCAAGCGCGTCCCGGAGTCGCTGGAGGTTTCTCTTTATTTCCGCGTACCAGACCGCGAGTTTGAGGCCGAAGGTGATGGGTTCGGCATGAATCCCGTGCGAGCGGCCGATCATGACCGTGTGCTTATGCTCTTCCGCCCTTTGCTGAAGCACCTTCATGAATTCGTCCACATCGGCGATGATCAGGTTCATCGCTTCCTTGAGCTGGAGGGCGAAGCTGGTGTCCAGGATGTCCGAAGAGGTGAGTCCCAGGTGGATGAAGCGGGAGTCAGGCCCTACATACTCCTCCACGCTGGTCAGAAAGGCGATGACGTCATGTCTGGTGACCTTCTCGATCTCAAGAATCCGTTCCACCGAGAAGTCGGCCTTCTCTTTAATGACCTTCAGGGATTCTTCCGGGATGAGGCCCTTTTCGGCCATGGCCTCACAGGCCACGACCTCCACTTCAAGCCATTTTGCGAACCGGTTCTGGTCTTCCCAGATGCGTCCCATCTCGGGGCGCGTGTATCGGTCGATCATGGGGCAGGCATCTCCTTAGATCTTGCAGCGTGTTGCCCTGCTTGGCAGTCCACATATACAGATCAAAAGGGGAAAATCAATGAAAATGCACGGGAACAAGGCCCTGAACCCTCGCCCGCAACAGGCTGCGGACTAATTATGTCTCAGTTAATATAAATTGAATATAATTGAT
>JAFGPH010000012.1 GCA_016926135.1 Deltaproteobacteria bacterium | reverse complement strand
TTGATCCCGCGGCAAGAATGAACTTTACATCGGAAAACGGATTGTGGTGTAATTCTTTACAGAACCTTTGGGTTCCCCCATATTCTCCTTATCCGGGCGACCCCGATTGACTCGTTCGGTTCTCAGGGTTTGAGGATGTACATCCCCACATTTGGAAATCTGCGCATCCGCGCAAAGCTTGTGAGTGTCACTCTCTTCCTGGTGCTCGTTCCGCTTCTCATCGTCTCTTACCTGGCCATCGACCGATTCGGAAGTGCCCTCCGGGATGCCGCCGAGCAGGACCTCGTGCATCTGGTGAGAAACATCTACTCCATGTGCACGGTCCAGGAGGAGATGGTGGAGACCAAACTCGTCTGGGACCTCAAGGTCGCATGGGATATCATTCATCCGCCCGGCCGCGAACTCACGATCGTTTCGGATGAGAAGGTTCAGTACGATGCGGTCGATCAAATCACCGGACAGGTCGTTCCGGTGCAGGTCCCGGTCTGGAAAGTGGGGGATGTGACGATCACCGGGAACAACGACTTGCTCGACAGGGTCCGCAGGCTCGTGGGCGGGACAGGCACGGTTCTTCAGAGGATTGAGGGGGACAGGCTTCTCCGGATCGCCACCAACGTGGTGGGGAGAGACGGAAGGAGAGGGGTAGGCACCTTCATCCCTCCGGACAGCCCCGTAACGGAGGCCATCCTGTCCGGGCAATCCTACCGGGGCCGGGCCTATGTGGTGGATGACTGGTACATTACGATCTACGAGCCCGTGCACGCAAAGGACGGCACCGTCATCGGGGCCCTCGCCGTGGCCATAGCGGAGCACAGCGCGCATTCCCTGAAGGGCGAGATCAAAAACATCAAGGTGGGCGACACGGGTTATGTCTACATCATGGACAGTATGGGCTTTCTGAAAATCCATCCTGCCAAAGAAGGTGAGAACATCATCGAATCCAGGGATTCTTCCGGATTCGAATATATCCGCGCCATGGCGAACGACCTGCTCTCGCGGCCGGAGGGAGAGGTGGGGACCATCCGCTATCCCTGGGCGAATCCCGAACTGGGGGAGCGATCACCCCGCCAGAAGATGAACAAATACATCTATTTCAAACCGTGGGACTGGATCATCGTGGCAGGCACGTATGAGGATGAGATCTACCAGTCCGTTCAGCAGACCCAACGGTTCATCGCCCTCGTGGTGCTGGTAGGAATCAGTCTGGTCTTTTTCCTCACCCTGACGCTCTCCAAGGTCCTGACCCAACCCATTCAGGAACTCACCGAGGTGACCACCAAGATGGTCGGGGGCGACCTTTCTCAGAGGGTGAAGGTGCACGGTGCGGATGAGATCGGCGTGCTCGGAACCTCCTTTAACCGCATGATCGGCCAGATCCAGCACTACACCTCCAACCTGGAGCAGATGGTAAAGGCCAGGACCCAGGAACTGGAGGAGTCCAAGGAAAGGTACAGGAGCCTCTCCCGCTTCCTCAACAGCATCCTGGACAGCGCCACCGAATATGCGATTGTGGCCCTCGATTACTACGGAAAAATCATGGAGTTCAACAAAGGGGCGGAGAGGCTCCTGGGCTGGAAAAAAGAAGAGCTGGTCGACCGGGAGAACATCGGGATCACCATCCTGCCGGCGGATCGGGAACGGGGCATCCAGGAGGAGATGTCCCATCGCACCCGGACCGAGGGTGTGTGTGAACTGGAGATGACCCGGGTGAGGAAAAACGGGGAGCCCTTTCCGGCCCTCACCACGATCACCGCCATCAAGGATCCGGGCGGCAAGACCGTAGGGTTCGTGGAGATCATACGGGATATCACGGTGAGGAAGAAGCTGGAGAGGGAACTCCGGGAGACCAAGGAGTTTCTGGAGAACATCATGGAAAGCTCCGTGGACGGCATCCTGACCACGGATCTGAAGGGATATATCACCTATCAGAACCGGGCCATGGCGGAAATGCTTCAGTTTACGCGTGAGGAGGTGATGGGGAGCCATATCTCCCGCTTCTATACGCGGGGCATTGATCAGGCCCGGGAGGTGATGACGCTGCTCCGGCAGACGGAGCGGGCCACGAACTACGAGATGGAAGTAGCATCCAAAGACGGGAAAAATCTGACGATCCTGACCTCCCTGTTCCTGCTCCGCAATGAAGAGGACCAGGTGATCGGCACCGCGGGCATCTTCAAAGACATCACCGAACAGAAGAAGCTGGAGGCGCAGTTGAGGGCAGCCCAGGCCGGGCTGGTGGAGGCCACCAAGATGAGGGCCCTGGGGGAACTCGTGGCCGGGGTCGCCCATGAAATCAACAATCCCCTGATGGCCTCGCAGACGATCCTGCACGTGATCCTGAAGAATCTTCCTCAGGATTTCCAGGAAAGGGACCGGCTCGATCTCATCCGCAAATGCAATGAACGGATCGGAAAGATCGTGGATCACCTGAGGGAGTTTTCCAGGCAAACGACCCCTGAATTCGTGGAGGTGGATATCAACCAGCCCATCCAGAACGCCCTGCTCATCACAGGTCAGCAGCTCCTGAATCACGGTATCAGCATCGTGCGCGACCTGTCGGAAAACCTGCCGGCGGTGGTGGGGGACCCCAATCAGCTGGAGCAGGTCTTTTTGAACCTGATCTCCAATGCCAGGGATGCCATGGATGATTCCACAGGATCGAAGAAGGAATTGACGATCAGCAGCCGCCTTGTGGGCGACGACGGGGGCAAGGCCTTGATGGTGATGGTGAGAGACACGGGCACGGGCATTGCGCCGGAAAAAATCAACAAGATCATGGAGCCTTTCTATAGCACCAAGCCGGTCGGGAAAGGCACCGGGCTCGGGCTCTCCCTCTGCTTCGGCATTCTCGAGGCCCACCGGGGCAGGATTGAAATCCAGAGCAAGGAAGGGGAATGGACTGAGGTTCGGGTCCTTCTTCCCGTGAGTGATTCAGGAAAGGAGAAAAGGAATGTCAAAACGGATACTGGTGGTGGATGATGACGAGATGGTCCTCATGGCGCTTGAGGAACTGCTCAAGCCGGAGGGCTACGAGGTCCATGCCTTATCGAGCGGCGCCGAAGCCTTGAAGAAGCTGGACGAGGAGGAGGACTTTGATCTGTTGATGACGGACGTGATCATGCCTGAGATGGACGGCTTCGAGCTCTGCCGACGCATACGCCAGAAGGAGAAGTACAAGGAAGTCCCCATCGTCTTTCTGACGGCCAAGAGCCGTGACGAGGACAGGGTCAAAGGCCTGGAGGCGGGGGCCAATCTTTTCCTCTCCAAACCCATTTCTCCAGACAAGCTGATCGAGATCGTGAGCAGCACCCTGGGGTAAGGCTACAGCGGGAGCCTCAGGCGCTCCAGCAGTCGATCGAGGGCGCGGTCCCGTTCCATCAATTCCGTGAAGCGGCGAACCTTGACTTCGTCCCTAAAGGACAGGATGGAGGGGCTCTGTTCCAGACGCTCCAGCGCGGCAAATGTATCGTCCTGCACCAGCAGAAGGGGAATCCGGGCCTGTGCGGCCGCCTGCAGGAGTTGCGGCGCGGGCTGCCTTCCGGCGGTCAGGAGGATTCCCGCCACCGGCCTGCCCTGCAGGGCTCCGTTCTCCCCCCCCGGCGGGCCGGGCGCCAGGAAAACGATCTTGTTGTAGGCCCTTTTGAAGATCAAGAGCCCGCCCGACAAATCCGCCGATCCGACCGTGATGGATGCGATGGGCTGCTCCAGGCTTCCCTCTCTGCAAAGGATTTGAGCCTTCAGGACCTCCCCGATCTCCCGCAGGCTCCGATAGGAAAGGAAGGGGTCCTCCGGGAGAGCCGTGGTGGCGGGGACGCCCTTCCGGATCAGGGAGGGGAGCACTCTTTCTCTGACGGAAGGAAGGTCGGAGGACGTCACCCGGTTGAAAACGATTCCGCGGATGTTGTCCTTCAGCAGCGAGTAGATGGAGAGGATCGAGTAGATCGATTTGGAGATCTTCCGTGGCCGATGGACCAGGATGAAGTCGGCCTTCAGGGCCGGAATGAGGGAACTGTCGGGGAGAGGGCCGGTGGCGTCGTCGAAGAAGACGTGACGGGAGCCCATGATGATGAGGACGTCCTTGCCCGCCGAGACCTTCTGAAGAAACCCCTTGAGGTCCGTCAGGATCTCCGGACTTCCCATTTCCTTCCAGCTATCCTCGGAAAGCGGGTGGGGGCAGATCTCGGAAAGGGTTTCAGGCAGGTTCAGAGCCTCCTTGAACAGGAGCGCATCCTGGTCGGTCCATACGCCGTCCGCCTGGACGGGGTGGGTGCCGACGGGCTTGACGAATCCGACCTTGAGGCCCCTCTCTGCAAGCCTGCGGGCGATCGCCCAGGTCACCAAGGTGTGACCCGCTCCATCTCCGGTGGAACCGACAAAAAGGAAAAGCATCTCGGACCGGGGCCTCCTGGTCTTTTCATCCGGCTGAAAAGAGTATAGAGCTTTTGCCTCCGGACGGCAAAGGGATTTTTGTGGGCGAAACCGGAAGTTTCCATTCGGAGTCACCTCGCGGTTTACACATGCGGGTCCCGGCGCAAGCGGAGTGAAGCGAGACCCGCAAGGGGCCGCGATAGAGGATTTGGCATGTAATTTGAATCGCCATAAAATACAATTTTCTTTCCGCAGGGTATTAGCGTGGGGACATCCGAGTCATGGTAGAAAAGGCGGTCCACGGAGAGTCTTCGACGGAAGTCAATATCGGGGCCGAAGTCGATGGACAGGCCCGAAGGAAGCGATATTACACAGGGCTCTACCGAAGGTTTATCTGGATCAGTCTGGTTTGCTCCCTGGCGCCCCTCCTCCTGGTCGGCTGGGCCATCAACATCCACTACGCCCGGTTCGCAAGGGAGCGGATGACCCAAACCATCGAGACCCAGGTAGATTATCACAGGAAAATCATCGAACTCTTCTTGAAGGAAAAGAGCACTCAGCTTCAGACCATCGCCCAGATCGGCTCCCGTGAATACCTGAGCCGGCACGCGAACCTGTCCCACGCGTTTGAGGTCATGAATCGGGAATCAGGCGCCATCACGGATTTGGGCGTCATCGATCAAGAAGGCAGGCACCTGGCCTACGTCGGTCCTTATGACCTGATGGACAAGAATTACCATGAAACCCACTGGTTCAAGCAGGTCATGGAAAAGGGTCTCCACATCAGCGATATGTTCCTGGGCTGGCGCAAGGTGCCCCACTTCATCATCGCCATCACCCAGGTTTCGGGCGCAGAGAAGTGGATCCTGAGGGCAACCATCGACACCGAGGTCTTTCGCTCCCTTGTGGAGAACGTGAGGATCGGAAAGACCGGGGAGGTGTACCTGGTGAACCGGGAAGGGGTCTTTCAGACCTCGTCGCGTCTGGGCGGAAAGATCATGGAGAAGGCTCCGTTCCTGTCCCTGGAGGTTCATGAAGGCACGAGAATTCGCACGATCGATCCCTCTTCCGGGAAAGGAAAAAACTCTCCCGGCCGCCAGATCGTGGCCACCGGATGGCTGGCGGAGCCCCGGTGGATGCTCGTGGTGAAGCAGGATTATGAAGAGGCCTTTGGAGAGGTGAACCATGCCAACGTCGCCACCCTGCTCTTCCTCCACCTCTGCGCCCTGGCCATCCTGATCGTCACGGTGTTGACCACCCGCTATCTGGTCCAGGTGATCCGGAAACGAGACGTGGAGGCCGATCAACTGAACCGGCAGCTCCTGGAGGCGGGCAAGATGGCCTCCATCGGGGAGCTCTCTGCCGGGGTGGCCCACGAGATCAACAACCCCCTGGCCATTATTCTGACGGAGAAGCAGATTTTGCTCGACATGGTCGAATACACCCCGAGCCTGGACGGGGAATTCAGGAAGTCCTTGCTGGAATCCATGGCCCAGGTCGACACCCAGGTGCAGCGCTGCAAGCGCATCACCCACAACCTGCTCCGGTTCTCGCGACGCACCAAATCGGTCGTCGAGATGGTGGACCTGAACAAATTCTTGAAGGAGGTGGTGGATCTCATGGAAAGGGAGGCCAGGTCAGACGGGATCCGGTTTGAGGTGGATCTGGATCCGAACCTGAAGCCCCTGTCTTCCGATCCATCCCAGTTGCAGCAGGTGTTTCTAAATCTGATCACCAACGCCATCGATGCCCACGACGGGAAACCCTGCGGCACAATTCGGATTACCTCCAGGGCCAACGATTGCGAAAAAAAAGCCGCGCTCGTGTTTGCGGACACCGGAGCGGGGATCCCGAAGGAGAACCTGGGCAAGATCTTCGATCCCTTCTTTACCACCAAAACCGTGGGCAAGGGGACCGGACTGGGGCTTTCCATCTGTTACGGCATCGTGCACCGCCTCGGCGGGGAAATCTCGGTCAAGAGCGAGGTGGGCGCGGGCACGGCGTTCACCCTGGTACTGCCCTACGACCCGCCCCACAGCCTGGAGGACAGTATCGCGGAGCGCCGGGTCTAAGAAAGAAAGGAGACTGCTGCCATGATCGGTTCCAAGATTCTGCTGGTCGATGACGAGGTGGTGTTCACGACCAACATTTCCAAACTCCTCACCAACCGCGGGTACAGGGTCAAGGCCGTGAACAGCGGGGATGCGGCCATTGCAGCCCTGGAAGAGGAGACCTTCGACGTAGTCGTGCTCGACCTCAGAATGCCGGGGATGGACGGCATCACCACTCTGAGGGAAATCCAGAAACTGGGCCTTTTCACGCAGACCCTGATCCTCACCGGACACGGGTCCATCGACACGGCCCTGGAGGCCATGAAACTGGGCGCCTACGACTACCTCGCCAAACCTTGTGAAATCGAAGATCTGGTCAAGAAAATCGAGGGAGCCTGGGAGCGGAAGGACGACGCGCAGAAGAAGGATATGCAGGAGAAGCTTGGAAGGCTTGTCGAATCGCCGTCCGCCGTTTTCGATCTCTTTCCGAAAGACAAGAAGAGGTAAGTGGCAGGGCATCAGCAAGGAGGGAGCGATCCATGACGGTACGCAAAGCGAAGAAGGTCACCGGTTACGATAAGTATGTGGACTGGAAGATGTTCAGCATCCCGGTGGTATTATTCTTCCTGGTGCTTTTTTTGCCCACCCCTTACGGGATGAAGGATGTGGGGACGGAATTCAAGGTGGGTCCGAAGGCGGTGATCGAACTCATCACCCAGTCGCTTTTCCAGAAGGCACGCACGGATGTCGAACAGTGGGAACTCGTCACTGCGCAGGTGATGGAGCAGAACATGCAGATGGGCGCCCTTGCAAGGGCGCGGTTTCTGAGCCGGGACTACAAGTGGGCCAGAAGCTACAAGATCCCCACGGATCCGAAGAATTTCGATCGAGCCTATACGTTCATCAAGGAGAAGGTCTCCGACGAGCAGTACCTCGGCATTATGACCCGTGCCTTGGAGTTGAGGAAAGAAAAGCTGAAATACGAGGAGCTCTCCGCCAGGGACCGGGCCACAGCCGATACCGGTGCATGGCACATCAAGGTGTCCATCGCCATGACGGTCCTGGTGGTGCTCTGTTTTCTGACCGAGTGCATTCCGCTTCCCGGGGTATCCCTCTGCATCGGCATCATTCTCGTATTCACCGGCGTGGTTTCCCGCAGGGAAGTGGCCATGCTGTACTGGGATGACGCCTGCTGGTTCATCATGGGCAGCCTCATGTTCGCCGCGGCCTTTGTCAAGACGGGGGTGGACAAACGCGTCTGCCTCATGATGTTCAAGAAACTGGCGGTGCCCAATGTGCGCTGGATTACCCTCATTTTTTTCATCGTCATCACCCCGCTGGCGGCCTTCATTTCGGATCACGCCCTGGCGGCCATGTTTCTTCCCATCGGCATGCTTCTGTACCAGAACAGCCTGACCCGTGAGATTCCGGAAGACCCGGAACTGGGAAAAATGCTCATGATCACCATCGCCATGGCGTGCAACATCGGCGGTCCCGGCGCCCCGTCCGGCGGCGCCCGCAACGTGATCATGATGACCTACCTGACGGACATGTTCGGCGTGGACATCGGGTATTTTCAGTGGATGACCTATTGCTTCCCCTTTCTGATTGTCATGATTCCGGTCACCTGGATGATGATCAACTGGCGATTCAAACCCCAGGTCCATTCCCTGGCGCCCGCCATGACCCAACTGGAGCGGGAGATCGGCCGGATGGGGCCCTGGAGCCGGCAACAGATCTGGGCCCTGATCATCTTCGTGGTCATGGTGTTCGGGTGGTTCACCGAGAAGACCTTTTACGAAAGCGGTATCCTGCCGATCCGCCTCGGCATCGGCGTGATCGCCGTGGCCGGGGCCGTGGCCTACCTCTTGGCCGGGGTCACCAACTGGAGAGATTATCAGGAGAGGGTGGACTGGGGGGTGGTCTGGCTCTATGCGGGGGCCATCATTTTCGGCCGCACCCTGGACAGCACAGGGGCCGCCTACTGGCTTGCACGGAGCATCTTGGATCTGGTGGCGCCCCTGGGGGTGGATGCCGGCCTTCCGCTCCTGGGGCTTTGCAGCGGCATCACCGCGGTGGTGACCAACCTGATGGCCGACGGCCCCGCGGCGGCGGCGGTCGGACCCATCACCCTGAACATGGCCGGGTTGGCTCATGCCGGAACCAGCTATCTGCCCTTTATGGCCATGACCACGGCTGTAACCTCTTCCTTTGCGTACTGCCTGATCATCGGCACCCCGCCCAACGCCATCGTCTATGCGAGCGGCTACCTGGAGCCCAGGGATTTTCTGCGGGTGGGGATCCCCATCTGGTTTGTCGCCAACATCGTGGTGATCCTCATGGCGGGGCTGTACTGGAACCTGAGGGGTTTTGCCGGAATGCCCGGTTTCTAGGCCCGGGAGAGCCGGATCGCAACGGATCGAAGACCCTACGGAGGCAAGAGATGAAGGACGAACAGGCAAAACCCCGGGAGAAAACCTTCGTTGTGCGGGAGGGGACCCTGTATTTCACGCGGAACGGGGAGCGGAGGGTTTTTTTCGTTCTGACCGTGGGGATGCTCCTTGCAGGGATTCTCGTGAAGCTGGGAATCGTATAGAAGATGGATTCGGAGGCAGGCGCATGGCCTTTTATGTCCGGACCCTTGGCCGGATGGTGAGGGAGCCGGGGCTTTATTTTCGGGAACAGGGCGGGCGCAGGATCGAGGGATCTCTTCTTTTTCTGCTCCTGTCCAGTCTCCTTTTCGCCTGTGCCAGCCTCCTGGCGGGACCGCCCGGAGGGAACCCCTGGGTTTCCGGAGCCATCCTGTTTGCCAATGCGGTCGGCATGGCGATGATCGGGGCGGGGGTGGGTTTTGCCGTCATCATTCTGATCACCGCCCGAAGGCCGGCCTTCAGACAGGTGCTGGATGTCTG
>JAFGPH010000610.1 GCA_016926135.1 Deltaproteobacteria bacterium | reverse complement strand
GAGTGGAGATAGTGTATCTGGTTGACACCAACGTTTTTCTTGAGATCCTCCTTGGGCAGGAAAAGAAGGAGGCCTGCAAGAGATTTCTTCAGGATACCGCAGCGGGCATGAGCCTATCTGACTTCTCCTTGCACTCTGTTGGAGTCATTCTATTCAGATACAACAAGGAAGGTTTTTTTCTGGATTTCATCCGGGATACTCTGCCGAGAATCCGTCTTCTTTCCCTTCCACCCGAATCTTATAGCCAGGTTGTCAGCGCAAGAAGGGGCCATGGCCTCGATTTCGACGATGCTTATCAATACGCTCTCGCAAAGCAGTTCGGCCTCAGGATTGTCACCATGGATCGTGATTTCGAGCGCACCCGGGATGACTCGATCCTGTATCTCTGATATGGACTGCAGTCTAAGACAACGGATTACAAATACAAACAAAATACCCACCGCTGCAGCATCTGAGCACTTGTACCGGAACGCTAGGTGTGGCTCCTCCGCGCCTCCGCCCGAGAAATCCCCCCCCATCCCCCCTCTTCGCAAAGAGGGAAGGGGGAGAATCGATCTCTCAGGCGCAAAGGAAAAGGGCCCCCTTGCGGAGGCCCTTCATGATTGAGAGGTTTCTTCGCGGCCCGTCAGGCGGACCGCTTCGTATTGTTACGGGAGCTGCGGATTGCTGGCGCCCGCGTAGCCGGGGTACTCGAAATCCGTATTTTTCATGTACACCATCTCGTCCAGGGTCGCCCAGTAGGACGCCTTGTCCACGGGCAGGTTGGACGGGTTGGCGGCATAGGCCATCAGCGGCTCAACGTAAGAGGTCTTGATCGTGCTGTAAGCGGTACGCTCCGGGTTGCCGTAGATCCACTGCTTGGACCAGAAATCGTATTCGCCGTTGCGGATTTTGGCCCTCTTGGGCTCAACACCCTGGTACTTGAGGGCGTGCACGTTGGGATAATTGGCATTTCCGGCAAGTTGGTCGGCATCGGCATATCCGATGGCGCCTGAGAGCTGATTGATGCACTTCATCATGTCCGAAGAGCCATCGTTGAAATACAGGGTCGGATCAGATGCGTTCTCCGTCGTTGCAAGGCCCCAGCCCCAGCCGTTCCCTCTCATGACGGCCAAGTCCATGGTGGCATGGGTCCCGGATCCGGCATGACGAAAG
This sequence comes from Deltaproteobacteria bacterium, assembly GCA_016926135.1. The sequence continues at coordinate 7,587 of JAFGPH010000610.1, read as the reverse complement.
CAGGCCACGATCGGGTCAGCGTTGTACCAGGCACCGAAATCCGTCCAGTACCAGGCCTGCCCGTTGAAGATCATGGTCGCCTGGAGCCTGGAAATGTTGTCCAAGGGAATCCGGGTGCACTGGGTGTTTTCCAGGGCCACGTCCGGGCACTGATTGGCTCTCGTGCAATCCTGGTTGACATTCACACCGCCGGAGCACTTCCCGTCCACGCACTTGTAGTAGCCGATGCAGTCTGCGCTGTGGCCGTCCTCATCCGGGTCATAGCACTGGTAGCCCCAGGTAGAGATGGCTTTGTGCGCTGAGGCAGTGGGCTCTGTGGGATCGGGACCCAGGCACCGGGTCTTGCTGACTGTGTTGTTGGCAAAGAAGCCAAAGGGCACGATCAACGGATTATATGTGTCCAGCCCGGAATCATCGATTCCGGTGAAAACCCTGTCCACCCAGCCGCCACCATTGGGACCCTTCAGTTGGCCATGGCTTTCCTGGATGAAGGAGGCACCTGCTACATCCGAACATCCCAGGTTTACTTCAACGCATTTAAGGGCGGTGCAGGCCGTCCCACCCAGCACCCAGTCCGAGCAGGTTGCCTCATCGACCATTTTCCTTTGAAAGGGACTCCCGCAACCATCCGGGTCCCCGCCCGAGCCCTTGACCGTACGAATCCCGTCAAAGGAAGCCTTGGAGGCGTAGCGGATATAGACCGTGTCGCTGCCGCAGGTCCCCTTGGTGATGCCCTGTTTTGAGTCGAATTCATCCTGAGCCACGCCCGTGCAGCCTCGAGAGGTCAAAAAGTTGTCCGCCGCATCGTTCCAGAAAAGATGCTGTGCGGAGGCCCCGTAAAGGTTGATGTTGATGACACTCTGCGCACTCGCCGTCCCAACCAGGCCCAGCATCGCAGCACCCATTACCGCTCCTTGAAACAACTTCTTCATGATTGATCCCTCCAAATCCTTTAGGTTTTCTGTTCTGACTACTGTATTCTGTATTCTGACTGCTTCTTCAATCAGCTTCTCTTCCTTCTGATCCCGAACAGGCCCAGCAGTGCGGAGCCCAGCAGCAAGACGCTTCCCGGAATCGGAACCGGGTTGGGGTTGATGACGCTGTAGATGTAGTCGTCCCCGCCGCCCAGCACGCCGTCGGCACCAAGGTTCAGGGCCGTCCGGACCAAGGCCACTTCCACGCCATTCTTCGCGGTAGTAGAACCGTCATAGTTGAAGTAGTAGAGCAGTTGATCCACATACCCCACGGTCAGGAGATCGGCCAGCCCGAGGGTCACTTCATAGTAAGCAGTACCGTTCATGTTCGTTCCAAAACTGCCGATGGAGATGCCGCTTTTTTCGAACTGGCCATAATAGCTGTTAAGCCCCTGCACCGTCTGGACAGTGGAGTCGGCTGAACCATAAGTACCCTGAACTGCGTTCATCACCGTATCGCCGTTCGATTGCTTTCGGCTTCCCATCTGGAGCCCGTCGCCGTCGGTCACAAAGGCGCCAAGGGGGAGCGGGTTTCGCGTTCCGAGTCCGGTCACCCAAAAATCCTGGACGCTCTGGCCGTGTGCCCAGTACCCGATGTTCAGGGTGCCAACACCGTTTGCAAAGATGCTCGTGTTGATCGCATCACCCACAGCCATGCCGGCCCCATAGGCCTCTGCTGAGTTAAAAGCGTAGGCTCCCAGATCGGACCCTACCTCCACGCTTGTGGAAGTGTCCCAGATGCTGCGGATCAGCTTGAAGTCCTCGAAATAGGCAGCTGCCTGTCCAGCAAGGCTGAACACAAGCATGGCCGCCACAAATACCGTCATTAACTTTTTCATGTGCGCTTCACCTCCAGTGTGTGAATGGGGTTTTCGTCTATTCCAGGCAACCGGGCTGTCCGTTCCTGCTTTCAGCTTTGAGCCTTCAGCTTTCAGCTTCGTTGGACCCTTCGGCTTTCCGTCACCCGGTTACCCGGGGGTTGGCTTTTTCTGGAGGTCTCCTCTTGTTCTTTCTTCTGACTTCTGAATTCTTTTTCCTCCACCACCTCCTTTCTTCCTAATTCTCCCACACCCTTTTTCCCTCTCCCCTGGGGAGAAGGCTTTCCCGGAATCGAGCCGGGGGTCAGGGTGAAGGGGCATTAAAAGCAAAAAGCCCGAACCGAGACGCACGTCTGTTCCGTGCCTGTTCTCGATCCGGGCTTTCTGGGGCCTGATGGTTTTCAGGTCAGCAAAGGACCCGTTTAGTCCGTGGTCGGTGGTTCATAGTGCGTAGGAATCTGTGACTCAAACCCTCGACCGATTGTATGGCTATTTTCTACACCTCCTTCATTTGGTGCGTATTAGGTGGAAATGAGAAGTCAGTGAAAACGCGTCCGTGTCCGTGAATCGTGTCCGTTAGATTCCCCTTCTTGATGGACAGCCAGAGGCTTTCATTCTGTCTTCTGTCTACTCTATTCTTCCTCATTCTTCTTCATCCTTCTTCCAACCCTTGCACCTTGGACCCTGTAACCGTGAATCGTGTCCGTGTAGCGTGTACGTTTACTTGACGCTGGACCCAGGACCCTGGACCCCCCGACCTACTTCTTCAGTATCTCCTCAAACTTCTCCACCCTTCCAATCGCCCCCTGGCTGTAGTTCACCTTGATGTAGCCCGTGAACTTGTCATCCGCCAGACTTTTGAGGATCTCGGTGAGGCGCCACAACTTCTCCACGACTTGATTTGGTTGCAAACCCACTGCGCCGTTCTCTTCCCTGAAGATTTTTTCAACTCTCATGACACCGTTCCAGGATGATATTTGAAGTTGGCAAGTTGAGATCTAGTTCCGCGAGAGGTCCACCTCGGTCAGGGGGTTTCCCTCTTGCTGTTCAACAGCCATTCCGCAATCTGCAAGCCGAAATCCGCCATTCCTGATGTTCTGCCCAATTTCCCCTCGGTTCATTAATGGATTGTGCGTGTCAAATGAAAAATCGGTTAGATCGACTTTCTATCAGTCTTTCGGTGGGTTATGTAATTGACCTGGCTTGCTGTCACCTATCGGCCGACACTCGATTCCTCAAGTTTGAACGGCAGGAATCCGCAAGTCTGCCATTGTCCCCGTTTCTCCCATTCGCCGTTTCTCCGGTTCCCCGTTTCATCATCCAGTCTCCGTTTCTCCGATTCACCGCTTCCCCGGTTCATCTTTCGCTCCCCGTTTCTCCCACTCGCCGCTTCTCCGGTTCTCCCCTTCCCCATCTCAATCTTTCCCTAATCCCCCTGATGCCTCTTCAGCGCATCCTGAAAGAAGACAAGTCTCTCACTGTCGTGAATCACATGTTCCGGCCCCATGAGATTTACGGCCAATTGGTACTGGCGATCCGACTCACCGCTGCTGATCCGCTGTTCATACCCGGATATGATCTTCTGGAGCCTCTCCACCGGGGTGTAGATCTTTCGAGCGGCCCCGGGCGGCTCGCTCGCAGCCTGAACCCCCACGGCTTGAGCATTGGCCGTGGCCTGTTCACCTGCCGCCTGAGCGCCCGCCGCGCCCTGTGGGGCCGCAGCGCTCGATGCAGAAGAGGCGCCGCCTGCATTCCCTGTCTGGCCGGCTTGCTGCGCCTGGGCCTGGGTGCTCCCATTCCCCCCTGAGGCAACAGGGCTTCCTGACAAGGTGTAGGCCGAGGAAGGGTCCATGCCGGAAATAGACACCGGCGATGAGGCTACGGAAGAGGAGGTCCCTGGCCGCTCTGCCAGAGACTTCTGCATGGATCCGGGGACCCTTGCCCGGGTGCTTCCGGGGGAAGGGGCGCTGTTTTCGGTCGCCTTTTGGGAACCGGCCTCCTTAGCGGGCGTTGTCTCGGTCTGGACGATCCTGACCCCATGCTCCCTCGATGCGGGGTTGTGCACCACCGCGTAATTGACACCCCTCAAGAGGATTCTGAGCACCCGCTCGGGGGACTCCTTCTGGATGTCGATGCTGACAGGGCCGGTGGGGGGTGCGCCGAATATGATGATCTCCATGCCGACGTATCTAGCCAGCTTCTCCAAAATCCCCATTGCAGGGGCCTGCACTGCCTTCGCACTCACAAGGCCGGCCTTGAAAACCAGTTCATAGCCGGGGTTTGGAGAGAGGGCCGCAGAGGCAGTCCCGGTAAAGGACAGGAATATGACGCATACGATGACAACATGAATAAGGGGGGTCATGTTCTCCTCCTCGGTTTTGAAGCAGCTTAGAGGAGAACACGTTAGCCGCTGATGAAAGGCTCATGAGTTTTCTGTTAGTTCGCCGTTTTTGCGAAAAGAATGGATTTCACCACCCGCTTCGCTAGAGGCACAGAGGGCGCGGAGGGCATTGTTTTTTCCCTTTGGCGGGAGATACCGCCAAAGGGAAGGCAAGCCCCAGCGACGCGCTTATGCATGTCGAATCCATTCCATCGGGACATTCGAGGACTTGGCAAGAGCCAGTGACACGCTGCATAAGGGTCTTGACATAGTCGGTGGGCCGCCGCAGGCGAGCTGTTTTTCCCCGATCGGCACCTCCCGATCGGGGAAAAGAAATGACTTCTCTGTGCCCTCTGTGCCTCTAGCGAAGCGGGTGGTGAACTTTCTTCTGGACCTTGGCCTGATGTTTGAAATACGTAACCGCAATTATGGCCCCGTGCGCTAAGGGGAGGGGTCAAGGTGGGAAGTGGAGCGAGGGATTCACAAATCGAAGGAGAAGTAGAGGGCGATGCCCTTTTCCTTTGCGTATTCTTCCACATCCGCAGAGGTGGTCATGTAGGTGATGAGTACCGGAAGGATCTTGGGAAAGGACTCTTCGAAGCACTTGACCCGTTTTCTCAGGAATTCGTCCACACCCTTTCTGGAAAGCTGGCTCTTGGCTTCGCCGATGATCATGACCGTGTCGCCGTTCCTGGCCGCCTCCCCGTAAATGTTGACCTCAAGGGACCGGCCTGCACGGTCGTAGAGTGAGAAGCTAATGTCCGACATGGGTTCTTTCCGAGGGGGCGATTTCTCTACAAATATGCCCCTGCATCAAACAAAAGTCAATATCATGTGCCACGGCGGATCGGGGGAGGAAGGAGAACGTCACGAAGTTGTGCAATTCAGTGGACCTGAACCCCTGAAATCAAGGCATCAGGTGTCTCAGAAACCACGTGAGGAGATTCGGATGAGGGAGGACCCGTCGCGCCTCTTCACAGGTCTCTTCAATGCTATCCGTTTCCCCCCACATTATCCTCGCCTCCTCGCGCAGAAGGCCTGCGAGTTCTTTCCCTGGGGCCAGGGTTCCGAATTCCTCAAGAGTCAGATCGCTCATACCGGTTGGGATATTTCTCGAAGATTTCGTAACGGCAAAGAAGCGACTTTCCTTTTTCCCGGTATTCAGTGAGGAACAGCCCTTCTTTCTCCGGGTCAAGCGGCACCTCCAGCCCCCGCAGCCACACGCCAAGCACGCGGATCACCTCTGCGATCTGTTCCTTCACGGTGAGGGTCTTGGAGATGAAAATGGTTTGGGTCTGGACAGGATCTACCTCTGCGAACCTGCCCTGGAAGTTGCTTCTGATTTCATCCTTCGTGTGCATTCGCGGTCCAGCTCCATTTCGGAAGGAATGGGTCCCCCGGCCTGTACCGGGAAGACCGGGGGAATAGGAAAGGAAAGAGCATGGAAGGCATGAAACGCCAGGCAAGTTCGGGGGATGTGAGGCGCGTGTTACCTTTTCGTGAGATCAGGGAGTCTGAGCAGGCGCTCGACCGGGCTTCTCCGGTTCGCGTGGTGCGGGCACGCCTTGCAGCCACGGCACCCGGGGAGGTCCATCTACATCTGCCGGAACAGGTGCATGTAACCCTGGCTCACCTTCAGGGTCTCTGCCCGATCCTTCAGCTTCAAGACCCCGGTCCCGGTGAGGGATCGGCTCACCCGTAGGATGGAGCGGACATTGACAATGGTCCCCCGGTGAATCTGCCAGAACCTCTCCGGATCCAGCTCCTCCCCGAGTTCCCGGATCGGCTTCCGGATCAGGGACTCCCCTTCCCGGGTGATGACCCGCGTGTACTTGTCTTCGGCCTTGAAGTAGATCACCTCCTCCACGGGGATCAGCCGCACGCCGTCGCCGTGTTGAACGCGGATGTGCCGCAGACGGCCTGAGTCCGGCCCCTGGGAGAGGAGGTCCCTGAGCCGCTCCAGGGTCTCGGCCGGAACCGCCACTCCGGCTGAGATCTCCTCCTTCAGCCGCCTCACCGTCTTCTCGAGCCGTTCGCCGGACACGGGCTTGAGCAGGTAATCCACGGCCTCCTTCTCGAAGGCCTCCACCGCGTACTCATCGTAAGCGGTCACGAAAACGACCCGGCAGGGGCCTGCGATCTTCCCGGCCACCTCCATGCCGGAAAGCCCCGGCATCTTGATATCCAGAAAGGCGATGTGGGGGCGATGGCGCTCGATGAGTTCCACGGCCTCCAGGCCGTTCTGCGCCTCGCCGCAGATGACGAGTTCCGGCCAGACCTCGGATAGCCTCCGGCGAAGAAACCGCCTGAGGGGCGCCTCGTCATCGGCAATCACGGCCTTGATCTCATCCATGGGGGATCTCCATGGTCACCTTCAGCCCGCACGGCCGGTTGTCCTGGAGCATCAGCCTGGCCCTTCCCTGAAACAGGGCCTCCAGGCGTCCCCTCACATTCGCAAGCCCGATGCCTCCGGCCCCCTCTTCCTGCAACCCCATGCCCGTATCCGCAACCACGAGCCGGTAGCAGTCGCCGGCCTCCTCGGCCTTGACCAGAATCTCCCCGCCCTCGATCCTGGGTTCCAGGCCGTGTTTGACCGCGTTCTCCACCAGGGGTTGAACCAGCATGGGAGGAAAGGGCAGGGACCTGATGGTTTCCGGGACCGTGAGGGTGTACCGCAGCCTGTCCCCCATGCGAACCCGCTGGATGTCAAGATAGACCCGGATCAGATCCATTTCCTGCCCCAGGGTGGTCGTTTCGCTCCTGCTCCTCGAGAGCGATGCCCTCAGATACCCGGTGAGGTCCACAAGCATCTTCCTTCCGGCGGGCGGATCGGACTCCAGAAGGCTCAGGACGTTCGACAGGGTATTGAAAAGAAAGTGAGGTTCGATCTGGGCTTGAAGGAGCCTCAAATGGGTTTCCAGGGTCTTCTTTTCCAGGGTGAGGCGCCTGATCTGCTCTTCCTGGAGCTGCGCATCCGTCTGCGAGATCCTCTCCCTGGAGAAGAAGAAATAGGTGATCATGGTCCCGAAAAGAACCCCGATGAGAAGCAGCTGAATGAATGACGCCGGTCCCGAATCCAGCACCTTGGAGAGGGAGAGCCCTGAGATCCAGGCCCCGATCAAGGTTCCCACCGCGGCCCCGGCAGGCATGGTGATCAGGAACAGCACAAGGTGAGCCGCAATGGACGGTCCCTTCACCAGGCGATGACCGGCCAGGATGAAGGCGCACATGCAAAGTCCGATGGCCTGGGAGAAGATGAAGTTGATCCCCAACCCGCCGCCGAAACCCAGGTAGGTGAGGAAGAGGGCAATGATGGTGTTGAACACCCCGGTCAGGGCAAGGGTGGTGAAGACCCTCTTCTTTTCCATTCGGAATTCCATGGTTCGCGTCCTGCCCCTCCATTATCCAGATTCGG
>JAFGPH010000609.1 GCA_016926135.1 Deltaproteobacteria bacterium | reverse complement strand
GAGCTGAAAATCAGACCCTCGATCATCAGCAAGATTACCACGTGTCTTCAGTTCCTTACCGTGATTGCTGTCCTGTCGAGGGGTCACCTGACACTCCCAGCGTGGACAACCATCGGTCTCATTTACACGACGGGTCTCTTTACCATCAGTTCGGGCCTGCATTACATGCACTACTGGTTCCGCTTCATGGGCGAAGGTGCGGGCGAGCGCAGGGAGAATAAAACGTATGGGGGCCACAAGACAAATGAGGTTAGACGGGGGAGGCCGGAATAAGCACTTGACACCGGGTTTTCACCTTGGTAATAGCTTGGGTTCTCCACACAGGCACGTAGCTCAGCGGGAGAGCACTACCCTGACACGGTAGGGGTCACGAGTTCAATCCTCGTCGTGCCTACCAGAAAAACCAAGAGGCTGGTCTTGCGACCAGCCTCTTTTGATTGGGGCCCACAAAGATTCGACTGCGTCAACACAAAGACAGAGAAACGACTACTTCTGGGGACACTCGTTGTATGTGATACCCCACCAACCTTCCTCTTTGGCCTGTTTGGTCATTTCCGGCGTGCATTTCTCATAACCGCCCATGCTGTAACTCATGTGACCCCAGCTCTTGTAAAGGGAGGGGTGTTTCCAGAATTCGGATTCCTGGGCCGCGGCCCCGCACCCGGCAAGAAACATGGCCAACACTGCGATGCAGACAAGCTTCTTCATACTCAAATCCTCCTTTCATACATTGCAAAAAATGGTAAAACCGATGAGGCTCCCGTGCACCCTGCAGATAATGTTCTCCATCCTATAAGCAAATAGGGCTCTCTGGAAAACAGGAGGGCAACAAAAATAATTGCACAGTCCATCAGGCTTTGCAAGGGGGAAAGTAGGCTTGGTGGAAGTTTTTCTTGACAAGAAATCCAGAATAGACAATAAAAATGGTGAGATAAAAACGTGTCCCGGTTGTTCTAACGGGTCGTTGAATGGTGAGGGGCAGGCGGGAGTGTGATGCCGGGCTCCCGGGAGTGCCCGTCTCAATATTACAGGAATATCGAGGACTGTAGAGAAATTGCAGTTTTAGTCAGAACCCGAATGAGGCATCCCTCCAAGGCTCTTTTCATGGATTTGCTTGGGATGCCTTATTTGCTTAGGAGACGGCGCAGGTGTAATGAAGCATATGAAGATAGAAATGGTTGATCGGCAGCCCCTGGAGTGGGAGGGAGACTCCATCCCGGCGGTGGAGGCCCTCAGGCGGTTGGGTGTAAAGGGGCTGGAACGAATGGTTGCCGTCAAGGTGAATGGGGAGCTACGTGATCTTTCCGCGTCCATCGATTCGGATGCCCTGCTGGAACCGGTTTCAATGGAATCCGAGAAAGGATTGGAAATCCTTCGCCACAGCACATCCCATGTGATGGCCATGGCTGTGAGGGAACTTTTTCCTGGTGTGAAAGTAGCCATAGGGCCTGCCATAGAGAACGGCTTCTACTACGATTTCGATTATGAGCGTGCATTCAGGGAGGAGGATCTCTCCCGGATCGCTGATAGGATGGAGGAAATCATTAAGGGGGATCTGCCTTTTGTGAGAAAAGAGGTTCCCAAGAAAGAGGCCCTCGATCTTTTCAAGGCGGCAGGGGAAGATTACAAGGTTGAGTTGATCCAGGACCTGGAGGCGGAGAAGGTCTCTCTCTATACACAGGGAAGCTTCACCGATCTCTGCCGCGGTCCCCATCTTCCGTCGACAGGCAGGATCAAGGCTTTCCACCTCGCCAAGGTGGCCGGGGCCTACTGGCGGGGAGATGAGAGACGGCCCATGCTGAGCCGGATTTACGGCCTTGCCTTTGCGGATCAGCGTACCCTCAGGGAGCATCTGAAGCGGCTAGAGGAGGCCAGAAAGCGAGACCACATCCGGCTTGGGAATCAGTTGGGCCTTTTCAGCACCTACGAGGAGATCGGGGCCGGGATGATCGTGTGGCACCCGCGAGGAGCCATGCTACGGCACATTCTGGAAAATTTCGAGATCCGCGAGCATTTGAGGAGGGGGTACGAGCTGGTGAAGGGGCCCCAGATCCTGAAGACCGAGCTCTGGATGAAGTCCGGTCATTTTGATAATTATCGCGACAATATGTACTTCACGGAGATCGATAAGCAGTCCTACGGGATCAAGCCCATGAACTGCCTCTCCCACATGCTCATATACGGATCGAGTATCAAGAGTTACCGGGATCTTCCCAAGAGATACTTCGAACTGGGACTGGTTCACCGCCACGAGAGGTCCGGAGTTCTGCACGGTCTGCTTCGTGTGAGGGAGTTCACCCAGGATGACGCCCATATCCTCTGCACGCCGGAACAGCTGGATGGGGAAATCAAAGGCGTTCTCACCTTCGTGAAGGAGGTGATGGGCATATTCGGGTTCGACTATCACTTGGAGATCAGCACGCGGCCAGAAAAATCCATCGGGTCGGACGAGGACTGGGAGAGGGCGACCAAGGCCCTTATCGCCGCCGTGGAAGACCACGGATTACCTTACCAGATCAACGAAGGGGACGGCGCCTTCTACGGCCCCAAGATCGACGTAAAGCTGAAGGATGCCCTGCAGAGGTTATGGCAGTGCGCCACGATTCAATGCGATTTCACTTTGCCTGATCGGTTCAACCTGTTCTACATCGGCAAAGACGGCCAGAAGCACCGCCCGGTCATGATTCACAGGGTCATCCTGGGGGCACTGGAAAGGTTCATCGGCGTTCTCATCGAACACTTTGCAGGCGCTTTTCCAACTTGGCTTTCCCCGGTTCAGGCAATGGTATTGACGGTGACGGACAGGAACATCGCGCACGGCGAAAAGGTATTGAACTCTCTTCTGGAGGCGGATATAAGGGCAGAGGCGGATTTCAGGAACGAGAAGCTGGGTCTCAAAGTGAGAGAGGCTCAACTCCAGAAAGTCCCTTATATGTTGGTCATTGGAGACAGGGAGTCCGGTGACGAAGGCGTCACGCCGAGACTCCGTAGCGGCAAGAATCTGCCTTTCATGAGCGTTGGGGAATTCACACATCTTATTCACGAGGAGTGCAAACAAAGGAGGGTTGGCTTATAGGAAAGAAAACTGATGACGTCAATGTGAACGAAAGTATCCGTGCAAAAATGGTCCGGTTGATTTC
>JAFGPH010000109.1 GCA_016926135.1 Deltaproteobacteria bacterium | reverse complement strand
GTCTTCAAGATCAACGGGACAATCAGGGAGGACGGCACGGAGTACATCGTAAAAAGGGGTAGCTTTTCAGGGGTAAATGTTGTAAACCAGAATCCCGACAATCGTATTCGTTTCAAGGACATGGTAAAAAGGATCCAGCGGGTGGGCTCTTCTAAGAGCGGCCCTGTGGTCCAGTGAGATGAAGGAGGATGGTGATGCGTGTAGATTTCAGAAAATCTGGTTTGCTGGTCATCGTATGTGCAGTTCTGTTCCTCCTCGCCTGTGTCACGATCAACATCTATTTCCCTGCGGAAAAGGTGGAGTCCGTGGCAGGGGATATCGTGAACGAGGTGAGGGGGCAGAAGGGAGGAGGAAAGGATGTGCCTTCCAAGAACGATAAGAGTTCCCTTTTCAGGCAAACCCTCCTGGCCCTGTCCCCGGCCCAGGCACTTGCACAGGACGCCACGACCGTTTCGAACCCGACCATCCGCGCCCTGAAGGACCAGTTGAAGGGCAATTATGCCCAGATGAAGCCTTACTACGCCAAGGGGATGCTCGTGGAAGGCGGTAACGGGTATGTCTCCCTGGGCAATACAGGCTCACTCGGTCTCAAAGAGAAGAGGGATTTGAACAGCCTCGTGGACGCCGAAAACCGGGTCCGGAGTCAACTCTACCAGGAGGTGGCCAAGGCCCTCAAGATCGATCCCAGCCAGGTAGGCAGGATCGCACAGATCTTTGCCAAGGAATGGCAAAAGTCCGTCAGGTGAGCCATCTATCATTTGTCATTGATCATTGATCATTGATCATTTGTTGTTTGTTATTGAGCATTGATCATCAGACCTTTGGCATTCGAAGATTGACACTCCTCCATGGAAAAGACCGCTCCCGAAACCAACGGCAAGTACATCAAGGCATTGATGGATATCAGCGAGGCCATCACCTCTGACCTCTACCTGGAAGACATCCTCAAGCTCATCGTCATGGTCACAGCCAGGGTGACCAGAGTGGATATCTGTTCCCTCTGGTTGATCGATGAAACGGAGACCCCCAGGAAGATCCGGCTCAAGGCCACCCAGTCCATCAACCCCGAGTACATGAAGGACCGATCTCTCGATATGAACGAGGGCGTGGTGGGCTGGGTGGCATCCATGAACAGGCCTCTTATCCTGGGGGACGTGCTTCAGGAACCAAGGTTCAAAGAGAAGGAGATGGCCCGAAAACTGGGCCTGGTCTCCCTGTTGAGTGTTCCCATGCACATCAAGGACGACAGGGTGATCGGGGTTTTGAACTGTTTCACCTCCGAACCCCATGATTTTTCGGAGACCGAGGTTCACCTCATCACCACGGTGACCAATCAGGCCGCCATTGCCATCGAGAATACCCGGCTGCTCCTCCGGACCAAGGTGATCGAAGAGGAGCTGGCCACCAGGAAACTGGTCGACCGGGCCAAGGAAATCGTGATGCACAAGAAGAATGTCCCCGCAGACAAGGCCTTCCGCTGGCTCCAGAAAAAGAGTATGGACACCCGCAAATCCATGCGGGAGATTGCCGAGGCCCTCATCCTTTCCCAGGACCTCTGAGCCAGTCAACAATGGTTGTGCCCTGGACGACCACCCTCCAAGGCCCTCTCAGCAATGGCGGTGTTCCATCACGAGGGCCGTCGGGGGGGTGGGCTCTCAGGACCGCGACACGACATTTTTGTAGACAGAATTGACTTGACAAGGCGGACAATTGTGTCCTAGAAACCTCATGCTGCACAAAGGAGTGTGGCAGAGGTCCAATGGAAATGACAAAGGCGTCTTCCTTCCATAGAGGTGGAGCGCCTTTTTATTTTGCATCAATGGAGGTGAGCGAATGAATCTGCAAAGACCGAATTCAGATGAAGCGTTGCAGACAGGTAACCGATCGAGGGACGTGGCTCCCCAATCGGGTATCTGCAGCCGGTGCGTGGATGGATGTCGTGGGGGTTGCGACATGTTTCATGCCACCTTTCGTGGCAGAGAACTCCTCTATCCCCAGCCTTTCGGCAGCATCACGGCCGGTGCGGACAAGGATTACCCCGTCGACTACTCCCATCTCAACATCATGGGATATGCCCTGGGCGCCAAAGGCATGGAAGCCGACCCGGACAAGGCGACTTTTCCGGCCGTGAACACGGAGACGGCCTTCGGGGTCGAGCACAAGGTCAAGATGAAGGTGCCCATTTTCACGGGGGCACTCGGGAGCACCGAAATCGCCCGCAAGAATTGGGAGCATTTTGCCGTGGGTGCCGCCATCAGCGGTATCAGCCTCGTGTGCGGGGAGAACGTGTGTGGCATCGACCCGGACCTGGAGTTCAACTCCAATGGAAAGGTCAAGAAATCTCCCGAGATGGACCGCCGTGTCAAAGAGTACCGCCGTTACTATGAAGGGTGGGGGGACATCCTGGTTCAAATGAATGTGGAAGACACCCGCAACGGAGTCGCCGAATACGTCATTGAAAACCTTGGCGTGGAGACCATCGAACTGAAATGGGGCCAGGGCGCCAAGTGCATCGGCGGGGAAATCAAGGTGAACTCCCTGGACCGGGCCATCGAACTGAAAAAGCGCGGCTACATCGTCACGCCCGACCCCGAGGTTCCTGCGTTTCAGGCGGCCTTCAAGGCAGGCCCCTTGAAGCAATTCGAGCGGCACTCCCGCCTGGGATTCGTGGACCAGGAGGGGTTCATGAAGGAAGTGGAGCGTATCCGGAAGATGGGGCCCAAACGGATCACCCTCAAGACAGGGGCTTATCCCATGAGGGAACTGGCCATGGCCATCCGGTGGTCCAGCGACGCCAAGATCGATCTTCTCACCATTGACGGTGCGCCAGGGGGTACCGGGATGAGCCCATGGAGAATGATGAACGAATGGGGTATCCCCTCCATTTACCTCCACTCCATGGCCTACGAACTCTGTGAGCGGCTGGCAAGCCGAGGGAAATGGGTTCCGGACATCGCCTTTGCGGGAGGGTTCTCAGCGGAAGATCACGTCTTTAAGGCCCTCGCACTCGGGGCCCCTCACTGCAAGGCGGTCTGTATGGGCAGGGCGCTCATGATCCCGGGCATGGTGGGCAAGAATGCCGAGAAATGGCTGCGAGGCGAGGACAAGGGCCTGCCGAACTCGGTCTCCAGATACGGGTCCACCAAGGAAGAAATTTTCATGAATTACGAGGTCCTCAGGGAAAAGTATGGCTCCGAGGTCGATACGATGCCCCTGGGCGCCATTGGCATTTTCAGTGCCGTGGACAAGATCAAGGTCGGCCTCCAGCAGTTGATGGCCGGGTCCAGAAACTGGGCGGTTCCCTATATCAGCAGGAAGGACCTCATGTCCCTCACCGAGGAATGCACCAAGGTCACGGGAATCCCCTATGTCATGGAAGCCTATCGGGAGGATGCGCTTCAGATTATTGACGCGTAGTCTTTGCCCGGAAACCAAGAGAGAGGATCTTGGACTCGATTCAACAAAACACGGCGGCGGCGATTCCGCAAAAGGGAAAAATCAGCCTTTTTACTTCCGAGTTTTACGGCCGGTTCAAGGTCTTCCACGAACTCATGGCCACCAAGATCCGGGAGATCCTGCTCGTCTCCAGTCCCTATGACGCCTTCATCATGGAGGAGGACGGTCGGCTGGCATCAAGGATCATCAACGAGTACCGGGGCCTAAACCTGAGCCAGCCTCCGAGGGTGACCCGGACCTCCTCGGCCTACGCGGCCCTGGAGCATCTGAACGAAAAGAAATTCGACATGGTGATCACCACCCCCCACCTGGAGGAAATGGACCCCTTCTCCCTGGGCATGGAGATCAAGAAGACGAAGCCGGAAATTCCCGTCATTCTCCTTGCCCACAGCACCCGGGGGATCTATCCCCTGCCTGAGGACGGGCGGGCCGAGGGCATCGACAAGGTGTTTATCTGGTCCGGTGTTTCCGACTTCCTTCTGGCCCTGGTGAAGAGCGCGGAGGACCGTCTGAACGTGGATTTCGACACGAGGCTGGCGAGCGTCCGGGTCCTGATCCTGGTGGAGGACTCGCCCCTCTACTACTCCTCGTTCCTGCCCGTCATCTACAAGGAAATCGTGCGACAGACCCAGGCCGTGCTGGAGGCCGGCCTCAACGAAGAGCACCGGCTCCTCACCATGCGGGCCAGGCCCAAGATCCTCCTGGCCACGGATTTCGAGGAGGCCATGGAACTCTACGAGAAGTTCCAACCCTACCTTTTCGGCATCATCTCCGATGCGCGCTTTCCGAAAGGGAACAAGCTGGAGGACGACGCCGGATACCTCCTCCTGAGTCAGATTCGAAAAGAAATACCCGACCTGCCCCTTCTCCTCCTGAGTTCCGATCCTGTCAACAAGCCAAAGGCGGAAGCGATACCGGCTGTTTTCCTGGACAAGAATTCGCCAAACATCCTGTCGGAGATCCACGACTTCTTCATGAACCACCTCGGGTTCGGAGATTTCGTCTTTCGGATGCCCGACGGAAGGGAACTGGCCCGTGCGTCGAATCTGGGGGAACTCGAAGAAAAGCTCACCTGGGTGCCGGAGGACTCTCTCTGGTACCATGCCAGGCGCAATCATTTCTCCAACTGGATCATGGCCCGCTCAGAGATCGCCCTGGCCTCCGCATTCCGGGCCGTGCAGGCCTCTGAATTCGAGAGTGCCGAGGAGATGAGGCAGTACGCAGTCACTAACATCCACGCCTTGCGCAAATGGCGACAGAAGGGCGTGGTCGCCCAGTTCCATCCCCTGCAGTTCGATCCCGACGTGAGCGACTTCGTCAAGATCGGCCAAGGCTCCCTGGGCGGCAAGGCCAGGAGCCTCGCCTTCGTGTCCGCGCTGCTGCAGGAGAACCCCGCCATCTATGAGAAGTACCCGGATGTGCGAATCGAAATTCCCAAGACCCTGGTGATCAGCACGGAGGGGTTCGAATCCTTTGTGACGCAGAACCGCCTCCAGCGTTTCGGACTGGAGGACCTCCCTGATCATGAGGTGAGGGAGGCCTTTCTGAAGGCAGAGATGCCCGCCTGGATAGAAGAGGGGCTGGGTGCCTATCTCTCGAGGGTCCGGCATCCCCTCTCCATTCGATCCTCCAGCCTGCTGGAGGACGCGCAGTTTCAGCCCTATGCCGGCCTCTATGACACCTACATGATCCCCAACAATCACCCGGATCCTGCCGTTCGACTGCGACAGATGGTCACCGCAGTGAAACTGGTGTACGCATCCACCTATTACGAAAGCCCCAAGTCCTTTTCCAGGAGCACATCGATCCAGCCTCAGGAGGAGGAGATGGCCGTCATCATCCAGCACCTGACGGGGACCGAGTACGGGGACTACTTCTACCCCGCCCTCGCCGGCGTGGCCCAGTCCCACAACTACT
>JAFGPH010000608.1 GCA_016926135.1 Deltaproteobacteria bacterium | reverse complement strand
TTCGCGGCACATCGTTCCGATCCCTGAAGAACTGGTACCGGAGCCTGGACAAGATGCGGGACCTCAAGCCGGAATACCTCGTCCCCTGCCATACCCGGCCGATCAAGGGCGCTGCCAGGATCGAGCAGGTGCTGACCGATTACCGGGATGCAATCCAGTTCGTCCACGACCAGGCCATCCGGGGCATGAACATGGGCCTGACCCCGGACGAACTGGCTGAATCAGTGAAACTCCCGCCCCACCTGGCCAGGGCGCCCTATCTCCAGCCCTTTTACGGCAGGGTCTCTTGGTCGTTGCGCTCTATGTTCAACGGAAACCTCGGTTGGTTCAGCGGCGATTCTGCTGACCTGCAGCCCCTCTCCCGGCGCAAGGAGGCGGAGTTGATGGCCCGGTTGGCCGGCGGCGAGGCCGAGCTGCTCAAACACGCCCGGGCCCTCCTGGCCCAAGGGGAATTCCAGGCCGCCCTGCTGCTGACCGGCCACCTGGTCCGACTCAGCCCCCAAAACAAAGAGGCCAAAAACATCCGGGTCAAGGCCCTGACTGCCCTGGGCGAACGGGAACAGAACCCCAACGCCCGTCACTACTACCTGACGGAGGCAATCGAGATCCGGGATGGTTTTGTCGCCGTGAGCACCGCCAAGCCTTCTCTTGGGAGCCTGCGGTCCCTGCCCCTGCGAAACTTCTTCGAATCGCTGGCCGTTAACCTGGACCCGGAAGCCTCAGCCCAGGTGAACCAAATGGTGGGAATGGTCTTCCCTGACGCGGGCCAGGCCTTCACCATCCACGTGCGGTATGGGGTGGCTGAGATTCGCGACCGCTCGTCCGAGGAACTCGACCGGCTGGACCTATCCATCAAGGTCGTCGCAGATTCACAAGCCTGGAAGGAGATGCTGGGCAAGGTTCGCAACCCACTGACCACCCTGGCGAGTTTCGTATACCCCAAGGGTAACGCCATCGCGTTCACCCGGTTCATGGCCTTGTTCGCGCCGCCCAAGCCCAAACTGCCCTATGAGCCGATGGGAGGCTCGGTAGCGAAATAGTCGGCGCGTCGGAGGAAGAGCCTGGTCACGGAGAATCGCTTCATGGTCCACTTTTCAATTCCCTTCAGAAGAAAGGCGCTCTCCAGATACCCCACATACTCCTTGACGGAGTCCACGGAAAGCCCGAGTGCCTTGCCGAGCCTGTTGTAACTCGTCCGTGAGCCTACGCTCGAGGCGATGACCCTCAGAAGGTCCTTCAGCGCAAGGTTCTTCCTGATGGGGCGGAGCCTGATGAGGTCCCGCACCAGAATGTCGGCAACATTTGCCTTGATAGGTTCTCCTTTTTTTGCGCGTTACCCGCATTGTCAGATCCCCTGCTCAAATTCCATCACCTTTTCCCGTTCAGCTTCCCTTCGAGCGCGTGCGAGCACCGGAAGGTCACCACCCTCCTGGCATCCAAAGTCATTTTCTGATTGCGTCAATCTGACCCCATCTACCGGGGCGGCAAGCGCGGAGGTGGTTGACATGGTTTTCAAGTAGGAGTGTAATAGCGCCATCAAAGCGAAAACCTCTGCACCGGGTAATCCCCGCATGGGGAGGCGCGCCGGGTCATTCCATGCACAAAACGGCAGTGAGGGAGGGGTCATGAAGCACAAGGGGACATTCAGAAAGGTGCCCCGGTCGGGAAAGCGGATGCACGGTCCGAGGGCGTTGTTGATTTGCGGCTATCCGGAGGGCGAACGCGGACGTTTTCTGGAGATGCTGGAAGCGATCGGACTGGGCGCTGTGCCGATGGTGTTCGCTACCTATGAAGACCTGGATGCGACCGTGGGGGACCTGCTCACCTCCTCCGACAAGGCCGGCCTTGAAGCGGCATCCCCCATGCAGAGGGCCGTGGTCATGTCCGGATTCACCCAGAAGGAGCTGCACACGTTGATGGGCGCTTACCGGGAAGCCGGTCTGCCCCATCAACTCTGGGCGACCCTGACCCCTGTCTCGGAACGCTGGCCGCTCGGCACATTGCTCCGGGAACTGGAGAGGGAGTCGGAAAGCCTGAGGGGACGACCGAAATGATCCGGTGCGTCTATGGGATTCCGGACGGAAGAGTCCGTCTCGCCGACACGAACCCTTTTGGGGCTTGGGGTCGGGCCGCGGCAAATCTATGATAGCGGGGAATAGTGCTGATCTTGCCTTCGATCCAGTGGTTTTCAGGGGAGCCTATTTGCTTCTTGACCCACAACGCTCAATCCACTAAGGATCTGTAGACGAAGGGATACTGTCCGACTTCATCGACAATTCCTGCCCGCAGGTTTCTGCAGTGAACGACCCCCGTCTGAGATTCCAGGGGTTTCCACCGACCCCTTGAGGGCGAGTAACCGTAAAGGAGGGTAAACGTTATGGCAAAGCTCTTCATAGAAGACCTGGATGTGAGAGGCAAGCGTGTCATCGTCCGTACCGACTACAATGTGCCGGTCAAGGATGGCAAGGTCGAAGACGATAAACGGATCGTGGCAAGCCTGCCCACGGTCAACTACCTGCTTGAAAATGGCGCGGCAGTCATCCTGATGAGCCACCTCGGCCGCCCCAACGGCAAGGCTAAACCGGAGTTCAGCCTTAAGCCTGTTTCCGAAAAGCTTCAGGAGTTGATCAAACGGCCGGTCAAATTCCTCAACGACTGCGTGGGCCCTGAAGTGGAAGAGGCGTGTGCGGCCATGAAACCCGGGGATGTCATCCTGCTCGAAAATCTGCGCTTTCACGTCGAGGAAGAGGGCAAGGTCAAACTCGATGATGGTTCCAAGCTCAAAGCAAAGGACGAGGACGTGAAAGCCTTCCGTGCCAAGCTCACAAGACTGGCCGACATCTACGTGAATGACGCATTCGGCACCGCGCATCGCGACCACAGTTCCATGACCGGCGTCACCTTGC
>JAFGPH010000607.1 GCA_016926135.1 Deltaproteobacteria bacterium | reverse complement strand
TGAAATCCCGGCGTCGGTCTCCCTTGTCCATGATTGAAAAGGAATCCTTGAAAATCTGGAGGCCCTTGAACTACGTATAGATTTGGGAAGTCTTCACCGAATGCCTTGCCCCTTTTCATAATGCTTAGGAAATCAATGCCCGGGGATTCGGGATGCAATCGCTTTTTCGCTCCACTCCCTGAGTCTGCCTTTTGAACCCTTGAAGTTTCAGCCTATTTCTTCTACAATTCGGCTGATCAAGGGAGGCAGCACGTGCGACCCGATACACGGAACTGGATGGCGATGGCGGGATATGATCTTGAAACCGCCCGTCATATGTTTGCAGCCGGGCGATACCTCTACGTGGTCTTCATGTGCCACCTGTCCCTTGAAAAGATGCTCAAGGCGCATATCACTGAAGCAACACAATCTGTGCCCGCCAAGTCACATGATCTGATCTATCTGCTCAAGAAGAGCGGCCTCTCGTTACCAACCCACCACATCGATTTCATCGGCAAGATCAACAACGCCAGCATTCCTACTCGATATCCTGACGATCTGCAACGGATGATCGGTCAGTACCCCGAACACATTGTCAGGGATTACATGTCACAGACGGAGGAGGTCATCGAATGGCTAAAGCAGCACCCCACCTTGCAGCCATAATTGAGCGCTATCGTAACGAACTGGCAAAGATGGGCATCCGTTGTGAGAGGGTGCTGGTCTTTGGTTCACAGGCGAAAGGGATAGCGCGCGAAGGCAGTGACATCGATCTTTTCGTGATTTCCTCCGACTGGGCCCCTTTCACCGAGCGGGAACGCCTGGAGAAACTGGGGATCGCTGCCGCCCGCATCCTTGAACCCATCCAGGCCCTGGGCGTGACGCCTGAGGAGATCGCGAATCATCAGTTGTTCCCCCTCTGGGAACAGGTATTGCTGCAAGAGGCAGTTGCGGTTGGATAAGGATTGAGGGGATTTGCCTGTCTCCTGTCCGGATGCCCTGGGGAACCGCGGAGGCCACACCGCATGCCCTGTTACAACAGGAGGGATCGGACCATGCCAAGACGAAAACTGGTCATGACTCTGTTGCCCCTTGTCCTGGTCAGCCTGGCTTCATCGGTCAGTGCCGAGAAGCGGGGAGTGAAGGTTGTGCCGACTCAAGCTGTTCGCGCGATCCCCTGGGGCGACTACTACGTGCTTGTTATCGGTATCAACCAGTACCGGGAATGGCCACACCTGAGAACGGCCGTGAATGATGTGAAAGGACTGAAAAGCATCCTGGTGAACCGGTACGGCTTTGCTGATGAGAGAACGATTCTGTTGACAGACGGAGAGGCAACAAGGGGCAGGATTCTGAATGATCTGCGGAAACTGGCATCAAATCTGAAGGAAACGGACAATCTCCTTGTTTATTTCGCAGGCCATGGCCAGTTGGACGACCTGACGGGAGAGGGGTATTGGATACCGGCTGAAGGCAAACAGAAAGATCCCGTCACATGGGTTTCCCATTCTGATATCAAGAATATCCTTTGCTCCGAAAGGGTAAGAGCCAAGAACGTTGTCGTGGTAGCAGACTCTTGTTACAGCGGGACTTTGCTGCGAGGAGGACCGTCCCTCCTCTCTCTGGAGGACATGTACTACCGGGGAAGGTTAGCGGAATTGGCTTCCAAAAGGTCCAGACAGGTGATCACCTCCGGCGGCCTGGAGCCCGTGGTGGACGGTGGGAGGGATGGGCACAGTCTCTTCGCCTACTATTTCATTAAAGCCCTTGAGGAGAATCAGAGAGAAATCATCGACCTTGAAAATCTGTTCCACGGAAGAGTCTGGAAGCCAGTGACGGAAATCGGGGGACAGAGACCCAGCGTGGGACGCCTCAAGACCCCTATGGACGAAGACGGCCAGTTTGTTCTGGAGCTCAAGCTCAAGGTCACTATTCCCCAGTCGGCTGTCACGACGGGTACGCCTCAACAGGACAAGCAGCTTGCAGAGGAGCGCGAGCGGCTGGTGCGGGAACGCCGTGAGGTGGAGCGACTCAAGCTGGAGATTGAGAAGAAACGCATTGAAGGGGAACGCAAGCGGCTTGAGGAGGAAAAGGCGCGGCTGCAGACGGCGAGCATACCCGCGAGGCCGCAACAGCCTCCTCCGACTGGATACGGTAAGGAGGTAGGCCGTGATGGCAAATACGTCGCCTATGGAAACGGCATCGTGAGGGACACGAAGACGGGTCTTGAGTGGGTAGCAGGCCCTAACAAGGATACAACCTGGGACGAGGCCAAAGCATGGGTTGAGAGTCTGAATGTTGCCGGAGGCGGCTGGCGCATGCCGACAGTACACGATTTGGAGCGCCTTTATACCAAGGGCGAAGGGAGCCGGAACATGACACCTTTGCTCAAGACCACGGGGTGGTGGGTGTGGGCTGGGGATTTAAAGGATTCCTCGGAAGCGTGGGCCTACCACTTCTCCGGTGGCTGGCACTCTATCGGCCGGTACGGCTCCAACGTCTGCAGGGCTTTTGCGGTGCGTTCGCATGGCGAGGGTAAGTGGCTTGAGGAGGAGAAGGCAAAGCTGCAGACGGCGAGTATACCCACGAGGCTGCAACAGCCACCTCCGACTGGATATGGGGGTGAAGTGGGCCGTGATGGCGTCTACATTGCCTATGCGAACGGGATTGTAAGTGATACGAAGACAGGTCTCGAGTGGGTGGCAGGACCTGGCAGAGATATGACCTGGGATGAGGCTAAAAAATGGATAGAGAGTCTGAGCGTAGGGGCAGGCGGGTGGAGAATGCCGACGATAGAGGAATTGCAGGGCCTCTATGAAAAGGAGAGGGTGGATATCCCGAGCATCACTCCTTTGCTCAAGACCACTGGGTTGTGGTTGTGGGTGTGGTCTGGGGAGTTAGAGGGTCCCTGGGCTGCCTGGTTCTTCAATTTCGCCAACGGCGACAAGTACCATCACGCCATCGAGGATGCCCTCGCCGGCAGGGCCTTTGCGGTGCGCTCCCGGAGTGGTGGTTGATTGGATCAGTTGCTCCTGCATGATTGAGTTGGAAAACCGGTCCATTCGCCCTCTTTGCTCGGTTAACATTACGATAATTATGTGGCCTGCCCATCTAACGCACTGAAAACAATGGATTATTGGTATTCTGCGAGAGATATTCTGGTTTGATTGTGA
>JAFGPH010000606.1 GCA_016926135.1 Deltaproteobacteria bacterium | reverse complement strand
TCAATGATCGATGCTAAACTCCCGTCTTCCTCTTCAATGATCAATGATCGATGATAAATGCTAAATGCTAAATGCCAGCTCCTCATCGATCCATCGAAGGTAATCAGGGCTTCCGGCCGCGAGAGGCACCGCCACGATCTCAGGGACGTCATAGGGATGAAGCTCCCTGATCTCCCCCTCCAGCCGGTCATAGAGATCCTTTCGGGTCTTGAGGATCAAGAGCCATTCCTCCGCCTCCTCCATCCGGCCCTTCCACCAGTAGACGCTCAGAATGGGGCCCGCGATCTGGGCGCAGGCCGCCAGCCTCTTTTCAACCAGCGCCCCGGCCATCCTGCGGGCATCGTCCCTCTTTTCCAAGGTTGTGGAAACCTGGATGTACTCACTCATCCTTCCCCCTATCCGTTCTGAGCCCGGATCCTTGCCGCAGCCTCATCGAATCTCCTGGCCACCAGGCTCTCAAACTCCTTTCCCAGATAAAAGCGATTGCCGGAGAGATACCACTTGATGCTGTCCCAGTAGTCTTTCACCTCTTCCATATCCTGCATCTTTTCGAGAAAGCCTTCGATCTCCTCCAGCTTTTCCCGTTTGAGACGGTCCTTTCTCAATTCATAGAGATCATTCAGGCGATGCTTCTGCTCTTCCGTAAAACCGATCTCCAGGGCTCGCTCCATGAGGTCCCTCACCAAATCATGAATTTGTCTGAACTCCCTCAGAAAATCGATTCTCCGCTTGACCTGATCCAGGATGAGATCGGTGATTTCCTTCAGCCGCCTGTCAAAGGCCCTCTCCAGGTCCATCTCATAGTCTTCGGTGTAGAAGGGGCACTCTCTGAGCGATCGAAGGACACGGTGGAAGTAGTCCTTCAGTTGTCCCTCATCGTCGATGTCCATCATGGCCGAGATCTTTCCGGACAGGTCTAGGGGGTCCACAAACTCAACGGAAAGCACCCTCTGCGCATCGAGCTTTCGAAACACCACCCCTGTCTTGGCCCCGAAGAAAGCCTTCATTTCATGTCGATCTCCCCATATCTCTTCAGGGGACAATCTGCTCAGAACGTCGTTCACCGCCTCATAGCGTTTCTCGATGCTCGCGCCCATCCGCAGGAAGTCCACATACCCCGGACGACGATCCCCCTTCACTTTCTCGGCGCCGAGGAGGGCGATCCAGAGGAGCTTGATCTGGTTGTCATAGTTCAGGAAGGCACTCACCCTTTCGAACCCGAAGATCCGCACCTCATCGGCCACCAGCCCCCGCAGGAGGAAATGACGCGCACGCTCAGGCAATCCCTGCAGGCTGTTGTATATCCTCTGGGCCTCAAAGAGTTCCTTCTCAAAGGTCGCATACCCGATCCCGAAGTGCCTTCTCTTGCGATAAATGTATTTGAGCGGCACCTTGGCCAGGGAATGGGCGAGGTCGACGAATTCGACGTACCTTATTCCTCGCAATCTGAAAATCCGCTCCAGGGCGTAGATCATCCTCCCGGCCTTGACATAGTTTTCCCTCTCGGACTCCTGCCACGCAAAGGAGGCCAGATAGCTTGCCGGGGAGACATCCTCAGGGGACCCTTCCTGGGAGTAAGCTTCCAGGGCTCTGAACCAGCGCCCCTTGGCCGCAAAGACTTGCTCCAGATGTCTTTCCGGATTCGTTTCCCCGGCCATGATCCTGTGACACAGGCTCCTGAACTGGAACAGGCGGGTAGCCAGATCTTCCAGGATCATATCCTCGCCTGCGGCATAGAACAGGATGAAGGAACTCAAGAAGATAGCATCAAAGAGGTTCCTGTCCTTGACCTGAACCACATCGTCTATGGCATAGAAAGAGAATTCGCCACGAATCATTTCGTGGAGAAGGCCCTGATACCGGATGATGGCAACCAGGTAGCCGTAAGCTGAATCGTCCATAACATATTTTTCGGCGATCCGTTCCCTTTCCAGGATGAGTGCGCCCGCCTGGCCATGGTCGCAGGGGTGGATCCACGCTCGATACTTCTCCCTCAAGGAGGGATGGAGCCCTGTGCCGCTCAGGATGAAGGCCTTCACGAGGGCATCGAAAAGGGCAGGGGTCTCCCGCAGGCGCTGGACCACCTCTTCGAGAATCTCGATCTGGGTTTCATTGAGACCCACGATCCCGGCAGCCATGGGGCCGAATTCTCTCTGGGCGGCCTTGTGCAGCAGCTTCACATCCTGGAAAGCAGTGCGATTGCGCTCCACGAGGGCCTGAAGCTTCTTTGTGCAGGCAAGGATATTCTGGATGGGGGAGCCGCCCAGGGGGGCCTGATCCGTCATCTCCACCCCGTCCAGGGCCATAAACTCAGGGATCAGAAACTCCAGCAGCGAAGGGCAGTGCCTGTAGAGAAGATCCAATCCGGTATGGATCTCCTCGGCCCGGAACAGGAGACCGATAAGACCCGAGCGCAGGACTTCTCTGAGGTCCTGGCCCCTCTTGAACCAGTCCCTCTCCCTCCCGGGCATCCTGAGATCCTGATCCTCGTGAGAGACAAACTTGACATGGCTCTGATAGAAGCTCTCCAGGTTGGAAAAGAGCGTTTCCAGTTGCCGAAGCTCCGCCTCCGGGATCCCGGAGATCCTGCCGCCCTTTATCCTTCCGCTCAGGGTCTCCAGATTCCGGAGGTTTTCATCCATGTCGATGTAATCCACATCGATTCCATGGGTGACCGGGTTGACCCTCAACTGAAACCCCGTGCCCAGGATGAAGGAACACTCGTCCTCGTAGAGGTGCTCTCCGAACTGTTCGAGGGTCTGGAGGTCGAGATATCGGACATTGATGGTGCCGGCGCCCCCTTCCAGTCTCTGTGCGTAACCGTCGATCCCGGATGGGCCCACGTGGGAGAAGATGGGATTGAAGTTGATGACATCTCCCCTGGCGACATTCACGGTGATCCAGAGGAGGGGAAAGACGACCTCGCTCGGCAGTCTTCCAAAGACATGGACGGTCCCATGGAATTCCATATTAAGGAACTTGCGGTAAAAGACCGAGGCGCTCAGCGGATCGTCCTTGAAATAGGTGTCCTCGAATCTCCCGATGGTGTGAACCAGTTGGATCACCCTTTCGATCTCCTGAAGCCGGCCGGCGTCATAATCGGCCAGGGTCTCCTTTTCCATATCGCCCTTGAGGCTCAGTTCGGTCCAGTTGGACAGGAACTGAAAATGGTTCATCATTTTCAGGATCTTTCTTACCGCCTCGTTCCGGATGCCGCCCAGGGCGCCCATCCGCTCATCCAGAAGCTTGTCCCAATCCATCTCCCGGTTCGTGACCACCCTCACGATCCGCTCGTAGAGGTCGAAGAGTTCGGCAACCTCTTCGGGGTTGAGGGCGGCACCTTTGGATGCGGCGGTCTCGGCCATACTCATGAGTCGGCAGTAACGGAGCAGATTGAGTGCCTGCTGGGGCTCCATGGTTCGGGCGAAATCGGAAACGGGCTTCAGGGCCTTCTCGCTCATCTTGCCGCACAGGATCCTTCCCATGGGCGTGTGACCCACTACGGAGAGGAAGATCTCCCTGAGTTCCCCGTGCGTGAAACCCAGGAGAGAGAGGGTCTCAATGTGGTCCAGGATGCGCGTCTTCCCTCCTTCGATCTTGCCCGGGTTGAGAAGGGACCGGATCTTATGCAAACGCGCCGTCTTGGACATCAGTTTGATCACATCATTGAGCCCTCCATACCTCCGTTTCTTGTTCTGCATGGGCTCTCTGAGTCTGTCCATATAAAGCTGGGGCAGATCCGGATAGCCCCCGCCTTTCATTCTCTTCAAGACCTCCAGCGAGGTAATGACGTAATCGAAGGAGTCCCGATAGTCGGCCACCAGAGGCAGGGGACACCCGGCGAGCCTGGACTCGGCCACCTCCCTTTTCAACTCCTCCAGGGTCGTCTGAGGATGCCTCTTCTGGCCCAGGTAGATCAACATGTAATCCGGCAGGTATCCGGCTGTCGCGAACCTTCCCTTCCACTCAGCCTTCACGCACTCAGGAACGAGGGACTTGAGGAAGATCTGGTCGAAGTAGACCGAGAGAAGTCTGGACCATGCCTTTTCCTGATCATGGGAGAACCGGTCTTGGAGAGGAAAATCCAGGTAGGGGAGTGCGTGGATCTCCTGAAGGCTCCTCTCGCCGACCCGGTGTCCTCCCAGCAGTCGGTCGGCGACCTCTTCTTCCACATAGGGTGGATTCAGGTACTTCTGCAGATCGAAGCTGTCGACCTGCAGAGATCCCTCCGCTGGAGGGTATCTCTTTTTCGTCTTGAAGATGTGGCTGAAGAGGAGAAAGCTCTTCATCTCCTGATCCGTGCGGAATGTGACTTCCAAATGCCGGTTCTTCTCCACAGGGAATCGATGGGCGACGATAAAAACCTCACCCCCCGGTTTCAGCAGGCGATAGATCTTCCCCACCATGTAGGAGGCATGGCGATCCAGCTCCTTCCTGGTAATCACCCCGTCGGTTCGGGGACTGAAGTTCTCCATGAAGATGATCTCGTAGATATCCCGCGAGAGCACGACCAGATCCAAAGGTTCCTCCAGCGAACGGAGTCTTTCATACGAGTCCAGCACCACAAACTGGTGCTCCTTGAATCGGACCGCGAGCTCATTGACGATTTGATCATCCGCGTGGGTGAGGAGGCCGATCCTGTGGCTTTCCTTCAGATACTTCTTGCGGTGGAAGCCGATGATCTTGCTGATCTCATCCGCCTTGTTCCTGACCGTGGAGAGAGAACTGGACACCAGGTGAAGGGGAATCAGGTAAAAGGGCTTACCGAGGCTGGAGAACCGGATCAATAGACCGAGGTCCTTGTAGATCCTGTTGATCTCCTTGTAGGCCTGCCTGGTCTGGTCAAGATTCTTGAAGGAGAGGGCCTGAAGAAGCTTGAGGTCCTTCGGGCCTAAACGGTCATAGCCCTCAAAGAACCCGAACCCGTAAGCATTGCCGCCGGAACGACTCAGGAGTCTGGCCGGATGCTTCCGCGCGGCAAAGGTTCCGGGCGGCACATCCCCGGGATCGATTCCGAGGGCTCCAAACTCCTGGGGTTTGATGAACCCGAAGGGGTCTTCCTGGAGAAAGGACTCAGGGGGTAAGGTCTCAGGCCTGTTCATCTCACCCCGGAGTCTACCGGAAACATCATGAAATGACAATCGTCTTGGGGCAATCCAAAATCAGTTGCGGTCCTGAGAGACCACCCCCCCCACGGCCCTCAGCATCCATGAACGCCATCTCCGGGAGGGCCTTGGGGGGTGGTCGTTCAGGCCGCAACTATTTCACCGATGTGTATAAGACGGGACCCGGGTTCTGCATTTTCCACAAGCAGCCCCAGGCTGCGACACCTGAAACGGGCTACAGCCCTGTCCCTGCAACGGGAAAAATTCCGATACTACGGGGCGGTAAAGGGCAGAGGATAAAGATCAGTTGCGGTCCTGAGAGACCACCCCCCACGGCCCTCAGCAACGGACGGCGTTGTAACGGCTCCGTTGAGACCCTACACTGCTCCGTACACCTGCTTCACCTTGGCGCGATCCACGGAGCCGTCCTGAAGGAGGGGCAGTTCCGCCGCAAACTCCACGTGGTGCGGCTTCTTGTACCTCGCAATCCGCTCCCCCACGAAGTCGATCAATTCCCGGACGTCCAGAGAATTTCCCGGCTTCAACTGGCATACGGCCTTGATGCCTTCCTTCCACTTGGGATCCGGAACGCCGAAGACGACCACCTTCTCCACTGCGGGATGCTCCAGGATTACCTTTTCCACCTCGGCAGGATAGACGTTCTCTCCGCCCGGCTTGATCAGCTCCTTCTCCGCCTTTCGACCTGCGTACCAGAGAAAGCCGTCTTCATCGAATCGTCCCAGGTCGCCGGTGTGATGCCATCCCTCCCTGAATGTGTGGGCCGTCTCCTCGGGAAGAGCCCAGTATCCTTTGAATACCATGGGGCCCCGAACCGTGATCTCCCCCACCTGTCCCAGAGAGACCGGCCGGTCATAGTCATCCACGAGTCTTACTTCGGTGAGGGGCAACACCCTTCCGGCCGAGCCCGGCCTTTCATTGTACGAACCCAGTGTGGCCAGGCACGATGTCTCTGTCTGCCCGTAGAGACTGTAGAAGTTCCCGCCCGTGACCTTCTGGTACCTTTCGATCGTCTCCGGCGTGTCGATGCCCGTCACGGCCCTCAGGGAACCAAGGTCTCCCCCTTTCTTCTCCTGCGCCTCCAGGATGGAGGAGAGGATGGGGGAGAAGACCATCATGTAGGAGACCCCCTTTTCCTGGATGAGCGGAGCGGCCCGTTCTGCTTGGAATCTCCTCATGTTCAGGTTCAAGGCACCCATATGGAAGCCGGAAGTGGCCATGAAGAGACCCCCCACATGGAAAAAGGGCAGGAAATGGAGATGCACGTCCTTGTGGGTAATGCCCATCTGATAGGCAAAGTGCATGTCGGCGCAGAGGACATTACCGTGGCTGAGGAGCGCCCCCCTCGGCCTGCCGGCCACTGCGGCCGTGTAAATGATCACAAAGCCGTCATCGGTGGAGACTTCAATGGGCTGAAGATCGCCACTGCCAGCCAGGAGGGTATCCAACCCGGCAAATCCTTCGCGACCAGCCCCCAGGCTGAAATAGGCTTCCACCGAAGCGAGTTTGTCTTTCAACGCCTCGCCCATCTCCTGGTATTCCTCGTCCGCAAAGACGATCCGGGG
>JAFGPH010000605.1 GCA_016926135.1 Deltaproteobacteria bacterium | reverse complement strand
TTGGGATAGGCCGCTACATTCTCAACCAGGACGGGCGCACGGCAGAGGCATACTTCGCGGTGCGGGATGATTGTCAGGGCCAGGGGATTGGGAGAGAGCTCGTTTCCCACATCATCTCAGCGGCCAGGACGAGGGGACTGAAGGGTCTGACGGCCGAGGTCATGGTGGACAACCGCCGCATGCTCCGCCTGTTTCGCTCCTTCGAGGGGAAGGAGTACACGCTCCGGATCCGGATGGAGGCCGGCATCTTCTATCTGGATATGGATTTCCTGTGAGTCGGCGGAGATGGTGTTTCTCCGTCTCTTGGTGCGAAATTCACCAGGACCCGATCACCCTCCTCAAGTCGTGTCATCCATGCCGGAAGGCAGATCATACACCTCGGAGGAATCCCCTCCCAGGGGGTGGAGGACATCCATTTTGGCATCCCGGGTGCTCCTGTTCTCACAGTCAGAGCAGTCCCAGAAGGCCCAACCGCTCTTGACGGCATGGTCCAGACAGATACTATAGAAGACGCAGAAAGGGTTTCTTTCTCCCTTCCTGTTTTGAGGACGTCTTTCGTTGTTCATAACCACCCCCCGACTCGCACCTGAGTCGAGTCCTTCAACAGTCCATTGAGCATGGCTGAGCAGAATCGCAAAAGGAAACTGCTAAAAGATTAAACCCTTTGGCGACAGGACTCCCTTGCTCGAAGTTATTGTAAACAAAAGATAACTACTTTTTGTCCCGAGTCAATCCGCCGAAAGCGAGGGGTAAGATCAGACAGGATGTACAGGATCGACAGGATCTCACGAAACAGAAGAACAAAACCTATTATCGGGAAAGGATGGATTTCCCCGACGGCCCGGGCTATATGAGGAACGGGGAGCAAGGAACGAGGAAATGGGAAATACCATGAAAGTCCTGCTGCTTCAGCCCCCTGTTCGGGATTTCTACGACACGGCCATACGGCTCCAACCCCTGGGGCTTTCCATGCTCAAGGCGGTGGTGAAGAGCCGGATCCCGGATGTGGAGGTGGTGATCAAGGACTTTCACCACGGCCACGGCCGCAGGAGCATCCCTGTCCCAGCGGAACTTGCCTACCTCAGGGACTTCTACCGGCACGCGGACAGCAGCCCGTTTTCAACGTTTCACGCCTATTACCATTTCGGCGCATCCTTCGAAGACATTGCCTCAAAGGTGGCGGAAGAGAAACCGGATCTCCTCGGGATCTCGAGCCTCTTCTCGCCATACCATCGGGAGGCCCTTACCTGCGCCTGCGAGATCAAAAAAAGGCTTCAGGTGCCGATTCTCATGGGAGGGTCCCATGTGAGCGCAATGCCCGATGCGGTGCTGGCTGACCCGGCTGTGGATTTCATTATCCGGGGGGAGGGCGAAAGACCTCTGGTGGAACTCCTGTCGGCCCTCCGGGAGGGGCGACGACTCGAAGAGGTTCCCAACCTGGGCTTCAAGAGGAACGGCGACCTGACCCTGAACCCCATGGGGGAACCCTATCCCTTCAATGAACTCCCCCTGGCCGACCTCTCGGACCTGCCGGTGGGGCGATACCTTTTCAAAGGAAGACCCCTCTGCTTCGTCACCACCTCCAGGGGTTGCCCTCACAGCTGCACCTTTTGCTCGGTTCACCTGACCTTTGGCAAAGGCTTTCGGAGGCGCTCCCCGGATGGCGTGCTGGCCGAGATCAGAAAGCGGTACGAGGCCGGTTACAGGGTTTTTGATTTCGAGGATGACAACCTGAGCCATGACCGGAGGGATTTCGGACGTCTTTTGAGACTGCTCGCAGCCGAGTTCCGGGGCCGGGATGTGCGATTCCTGGCCATGAACGGGATCTCCTACCACAGTCTCGACAGGGAACTGCTTGTGCTCATGAAGGAGGCGGGGTTCACCCATCTCAACCTCTCCCTGGTGAGCGCGGAGGAGGCCAGCCTCTCCCGGGTAAAAAGACCCCACACGCTCAGGAAATACCTGGCGGTGGTGGAAGATGCCTACTCCCTGGGGTTTCGCATCGTTTCCTACCAGATTCTGGGCCTGCCCTTCGAGGGCCTGGAGACGATGATCGACACCCTGGCCCTTATGGCCCGGCTTCCGGTTCTGATCGGGGTGTCGATCTTTTACCTCACGCCCGGCTCTGCCATTGCCGGTGAATTCCCGGATCTGACCGAAGGGGACATCCTCAGGGCCCGGTCCACGGCAATGGCCGTGGAAACCGATCGTGTGAAACGGGACGATCTCTATACTCTCTTCATCACGGGCCGGATCCTCAATTTCCTGAAGGGACTTCCCGTCGCCCAAGGTAAGGTAACCCTCCGGGAGGCTATTGACCTGGCGGTGGACCTGGGGAAGAGGGAGAGGACAGGGGCTGAACTTTTGATGAGGCTGCTCGAAGAGGGAAGGTTATACGCAGCCACAAGGCAGGGGCTGGTGCCTCTTCCCCACTTCAGACCGGAGCTGTTCTTCAGGGTGCTGGAGAGGGCTGGGACTATTGGCACTGTCAAATCCCCTTTTCCCTTCATTGTCTTGAGACAATGAAAGAACTGCTTGCAGTACTACACACCCCGTAGTATGCTTTACGCATGATCCGGTCATGGGCGAACAGCCGATCGAGATGGTTTTACGAAAAGGGGAAGGTGTCGAAGTTCCGCGGATTGGATGTTGATGCCGCTGATGACCTGCTCGCTGCTCTTGATGCCGCGCAATCCCTTAACGATTTGAGTCCCCTGAAGAGCGTCGGCCTCCATAAGCTGTTCGGAGATAGGGCCGGGCAATGGGCGATGACCGTCAACGGACCCTGGCGTATCTGCTTCCGTTTTGAGGACGGTGATGCCTTTGATGTTGAAATTGTTGATTACCACAAGGGGTAAGATCATGAAGTCTATTCATCCGGGACGAATTCTGAGGCGCGAGATGGATGCGCGCGGGCTTTCGGCCAACA
>JAFGPH010000604.1 GCA_016926135.1 Deltaproteobacteria bacterium | reverse complement strand
GGGGGATACGGGTACTTCGAGGAAATGAAGATCGCGATGTTTTACCGGGATGCAAAGATGCTGGATCTTCTTGCGGAGCCGATCTCCTCGAGCATTGAGGCCGTATGGTCTTCCCTGGCAAAAACTGTGTCCTGGTAGGCGTGGCTGTAATTCATTAGGAAAACGGAGGGTAAAGAGAAATGGACTTGTATCGCGTGTTGGAGCATTCGGTTCGCCTTTACAGGGAAAAACCGGCGGTCACGTCACCCCGGGGAAGCCTGACCTATGGGCAATTCATGGATGCAGCCGAGAGACTCGGCTGTGCCCTTTACGGGTTGGGGTTGACACCCGGAGACAGGGTGGCCATTCTGGACCACAACAGTATCGAATTGGCCGTGGCCCACTTCGGAATCCCCGCGTGCTCCCTGGTCGCTCTGCCGCTTAATACTCGCCTGTCGAAGGATGAACTCCTGGGGATCATCACCAATGCCCGCGCTTCCGCCCTTATCTATTCGCCACCCTTCGCGCAGATAGCGGAGGCCATGGTTCCTGAGTTGCCCTTACTCAAGGCCAATATATGCACGGAGAGAGCAGCAGGAGGTCACGATCTGCGCCACCTCATGGAGAACGCCAAGAATACAACCCTCCGAAGACCGGAGCAGGAAGATCTAGCGACTTTGCTCTATACCAGCGGTACGACCGGGGTTCCCAAGGGAGTGAAACTCACCCACCGCAACACCACCTCTACGCTTGTTTCACTTCTCGTTGAACTGGGTTTGACCCCCGAGGATTCCGGACTCATGGTTGCTCCCTTTTTCCATGTGGCGGGTTGTCATACCTACATGGCCCACATCGCAAGGGGCTGCACGGCGCATATCCTTCCGGCTTTCGAACCCAGGGCCACCCTTGATGCCCTGGAGAAAACCAGGGCCAACGTCACATTGCTTGTCCCTGCCATGATAGGGGCCCTCCTGAATCTGCCCGACCAGGAGAGGGCCGATCTCAGCTCTCTGCGACTCGTGATCTATGCCGGTGCGCCTATGCCTGAGGAGTTGCTCAAGGCGGCCCTGAAGCGTTTCGGGAATATTTTTTTCCAGATTTACGGCCTTACGGAGACCAGCGTCCTGACATGTCTGACCAGGACGGACCATCAGAACCCGGAACTCCTGACTTCGGGAGGCCGCGAGATGTACGGATGTCGAGTTGGGGTCGTGGACGATGAAAACCATGAGACGATGCCGGGCGAGATCGGCCATATCGTCGCCAGTGGGGATAACGTGACTTCCGGATATTGGGACGCCCCGGAGGAAACCGCGGTTGCGATCAAGGAGGGGTTGTTTGACACCGGTGATGTCGCGGTGCGGGACGAGAGAGGCTATATCTTCCTACGGGACCGGAAAAAGGACATGATTGTGACTGGAGGGGAAAACGTCTATCCTGTTGAAATCGAAAACGTCCTCACCGAGATACCGGAAATCCTGGAGGCGGCGGTGATCGGTGTGCCCGATGAGAGGTGGGGGGAAAAGGTGATGGCCCTGGTACACTTCAAGCCGGAAAAGGCCGTTGCCGAAGAAGAAATTATTTCCTACTGCCAAAAGAGGTTGGCAAAATACAAGTGTCCGAAATCTGTCGTTTTTGTGGGTCAGTTGCCCCGGACTCCCTCCGGCAAGATCAGAAAGAACGTGTTGAGAGAACCCTATTGGAAAGGATTTAACCGCAGGGTAAACTAGATTCCAGCTGGAAATGGCTCTTTTCCTCAAGCTCCGCCTGAGGCAGGCAGGTCTGCACCAATGTACAACAGGCGGATAAACCAATGAGGTTCCTTATTCGATGTATACATCACGCATATCTCCGCGTAACCTCTCGACCGACTTGACCTTACACAAATTGGAGACTTCACTTCGGGCGGCGGAAGATGGGGCCGCCATTCTCCAAGAGTGATCTGGGGTTGATATGGACTACGATGAGGGACGAAAGAGATTTGATCAGGAGCGCCTGTGGGTTCAGAGGGGCAATCCGAGGGGGCTGGAACGACACCGGGCAAAGGGCAAATTCCACGTCTCCCAAAGGATCGCCATGCTCCTGGATGAAGGAACCTGGCTGGAGTACGGGGAATTTGCTCGTTCCGTTGAGCCTGGTTTCAAGGAGAGGTCCCCCAGGGACGGTGTCATGACGGGACTGGGCAAGATCCACGGTCAGACGGTAGCGGTTCTCGGTGACGATATCACCGTACTGGGCGGGACTCAGTCTTTCGTCAGCGTGAGAAAGGTGGATAGAATAATCGATATCGCCACGCGGAATCGGTTCCCCATCATCTCCCTTTCCGAGGGAGGAGGTGTCAGGATCCCGGATGGAATTGGGGCCGGGTTCACGCGTCTTTGTGGTCTGCACGCCGTGAAAACCCTGAGCTGGCTGGCCAACCACGACAGGAGGCCTCTGTTCCTTTGCGGCGTTTTTGGCTACACTTACGGGGATCCGGCTTTCCGTGCTGGGATGGCGGATATCACCCTGATGTTGGAGGACTCGGCCGTGGCGGTATCTAGCCCTCCCCTGCTGGAGGCAGCCATCTCTGAGGAGATCACGGACCTGGATCTGGGCGGGCCGCATATACACGAGACGGCGACAGGAACCGTCGATCTCGTCCTTAAGACCGAAGAAGAGTGCATTAAGGCCCTCAGAGAGGCGCTTTATATCCTCCGACCCCCTGAGACATCCACCGACCCCCACGACAGGCTCATCCCCGATTTCGAGTCAATCGTTCCCCACAACAACAGGCAGGTCTATGATATGAGGAAGGTTATCGATCGGATCTG
>JAFGPH010000603.1 GCA_016926135.1 Deltaproteobacteria bacterium | reverse complement strand
CCTTCTACAATGGCTTTGACGGTCGCCAGGCCGATACCCTGTCCCGGATCCCCGCCGGCGTTTTTACCGCGGCGAAAGATATCGAAGATAAAAGGAAGGTCGTCAGGATTAATGCCTTTCCCTTCGTCCTCGATGCTGATGATGACGTCCTGATTCGTTTCCTGGGTTGTGATCGTGATGGTTGTCCCTCTGGTTGAGAACTTGAAGGCATTGTCCAGGAGGTTCCTGAAGACCCTCCTCAAGCGATCAGGGTCCGCCTGGATGCGTGGCAGGCTTATTTCGTTCTTCAGTTGTAGTCGAATACCTGATTCCATGGTCCTGGGTTGGTAGGCTTTGCATAGCTCCATCAATTCCTTGTCCAGGTCGGCGTCCTGGAACTTCAGTTTAAGCTTGCCGGCCTGTAAACGGGCAAATTCGAGGAAATCACCGATGAGAGATTCCAGCCTCCTGACCTCCATTTGAATGATTTCCAGATACTCGAACTGCTTTTCCTCATTCAGGTCCGCACCCTTTTTGCGGAGTCTCCGTGCAAACCCTCCGATGATGGACAGCGACGACTTCATGTCATGGCCGAACATGGATATGAGGTTATCTCTTTCCCGCTCCATGGCCTTCAAATGGGAAAGATCCTGAAATGCCTCTACGGCCCCGATCAGACCGCCCTCACGGTTCAACAGGGCGGCCGTATGCATCCTGACGGGAATGGTTTCGCCAGCACTGTTTTGGATCGTGCTCTCGGTTCGAACAACAGGGCGGCTCCGATCGATCGCGCTTTTCAGCGGGCAGTGATGTTTGCACATTCCCCCCTGCAGGACCTCACCGCAGTAGCGTCCCAAGGCCTCCTTTTCAGAATAACCCGTGAGAGCCTCGGCCCAGGGATTGAAGCTGGTGATGATCCTCTGCGGATTGACGGTCACAACGGCGATGGGTAGACTGCGGACAACGAAATGGTAGAAAGATATATCTCCGAAACCTTCCTCAATTCCAGGGTCACCGGGCGGGCCTGTTGGCTTTTTTTCCATCTCTGACCTCTTCCGCGCCCTTGATCAGCCGCTGCACCGTCTCCGGATCCAACAGAGTCGATATGTCTCCCAAATCGGACTGTTGGCCGGCGGAGATCTTCCGCAGAAGGCGGCGCATCACTTTACCGCTGCGCGTCTTAGGCAGGGCATCGGCCCATTGGATCCGATCCGGCGCGGCGATGGGTCCGATCAAACGGCGCATCTGCTCTATAAGCTCCGCTTGGAGAGCCTCGCCGGGGGTCCGATCCGGCTTGAGGGTGACAAAGGCATAAATCCCCTCCCCCTTGATTTCATGGGGGTAGCCCACCACCGCAGCCTCTGCGACGGCCGGATGGGCTGTAAGGGCGTTTTCCAACTCGGCCGTACCCAAGCGGTGACCGCTTACATTGATCACATCGTCCACCCTGCCGGTAATCCAGTAGTAGCCGTCCTCATCCCGCCGTGCTCCGTCCCCGGTGAAGTAATAGCCCCCATGATCGGCAAAGTAGGTCTTTTCAAACCGCAGCGGGTCGTTGAAGATGGTGCGCGCCATGCCCGGCCAGGCGCTTTTCATACACAAATAGCCATACCCCGGCCCATGGACCTCTTCCCCTCTGTCGTTGAGCAGGCATGGCTGGATCCCGAACAGGGGCACGGTCACCGAACCCGGCTTGAGATCAATGGCCCCGGGAAGTGGACTCAGCAGGATGCCTCCCGTCTCGGTCTGCCACCAGGTATCCACAATCGGACATCTTCCCTGGCCCACAACATCGTAGTACCACTGCCACGATTCGGGATCGATAGGCTCCCCGACAGAGCCCAGAAGGCGAAGGCTGGCGATATCGCGGCCCCGGACCAGATCCTCTCCCTTTTTACGGAGTCCGCGGATGGCCGTCGGCGCGGTGTAGAAAATGCTGATCCGGTGTTTTTCCGTCACGTCCCAAAAGCGGTCATAGGACGGATAGCTCGGAACTCCTTCAAACATGACGCTGGTCGCACCGCTGCAGAGAGGGCCATAGACAAGGTAGCTGTGTCCCGTAATCCAGCCAATGTCGGCCGTGCACCAGAATGTATCTTCATCCCTGTAATCGAATACGTCCAAGAAGGTACTGGCCGCGTACAGCAGATAACCCGCGCTTGTATGGACCAGGCCTTTGGGCTTACCCGTGCTGCCCGAGGTATAGAGAATGAAAAGAGGATCTTCCGCGTCCATCCACTCCGGGGGGCAAAAGGGCTTGAGATCGGGTGATCTCATTTCCCGATGATACCATAGATCGCGGCCCGGCTTCATCCGCACCTCCCAGCGGGTTCGACGGACCACAAGAACCTTCTCCACCGAAGGGCATCGATTCAAAGCCTCGTCTGCGTTGTGCTTGAGGGTCACGACGCGTCCTGAACGGAATCCGCCATCCCCGGTGATGAGAAGCCGAGCCTGGCAATCCTGAATACGGTTGGCCAGGGATTCGGCGCTGAATCCCCCGAAGACCACGCTGTGAACGGCCCCGATACGCGCACACGCAAGCATCGCGATGACCAGATGAGGAATCATGGGAAGATAAAGGACCACCCGATCCCCTTTTTGTATGCCCAGTTTCTTGATCACCTGCGCCAGCTTATTGACTTCATAGAAGAGATCCTGATAGGTGAACGTTCGGCTGTCTCCAATCCTTTCCCCCTCGAAGATAATCGCGGCCTTGTTACGCCGCCATGTTTGAACATGCCGGTCCAGACAATTATAGGAGACGTTCAATTTTCCTCCCCGAAACCAGATTGCACGCCCCCGAGCGAAGTCTCCTTCCAGGGTCTTCTCCCATGGGCAATACCAGGTCAGAAGTTCCTTTGCTTTTTCCGACCAGAACCCTTCAGGGTCCTGAATGGAGCGTGCATATAAGAGCTCGTAGGCCTTCCCTCCGGAAATCCGAGCCTGCCGCCGAAACGACTCCTGCACCGGATATCGTCCCCTGAGATGTTGGCTCTCATGCTGCATCGCTTCCTCCTTCCCTATTCCTCCATGGGTCCGACCATGGCATGCATCACATCGAGGGAAATTGCCCGGATGGCCCGGCCGTGTAAGCGGTGGACCATATCCAGAAGACTCTGGTGTCGGATCATGACGGAGCTCTCGTAGTGAGTCACCACTTCATCCATCCTCATCATCAAGCGCAGGTAGCGCTCGTCACAAAGGGCTTTGGCAATGCTGGTCAGGTCCGGTGCGAGCGCCTCGGAGAGCACCTGGCATCCGGAACCGACCATGAGATGCCACCCGGCACTTACCCCCAGTTCGATGGCCTCCATTTGAGGAAGATGAACTTCCTGCACAAAGCGCTTGTGGGCCTCCTGCTCTCCGGGCACAACATCCCAGACCTGGACGTATTTGACCTCCTGCGGAGTGGGGATTCGCCAATGGTATCTGGTCATCCATCCGGCGGGTTTAAAAATGCGGCAGGAATAATGAGTCACAAGGTTCATGAAACGGTCGAGCATTTCAACGTACCTTTCGTCATGGAGTGCATTTTCCGCTTGATCCAGCGACGCGATCAGGCTCTCGACGAGGATGGGAGGCATTCCTCCCACCAAGGTGTACCACCCCGAAACCACATCCAGTCCCAGGGCTTTCATGAGGGGCTGAAATTCGTGGGTCATAAATGCTGCATATTCCTGTTTTTTCCCGGCGATGGGATTCCAGGTTTGAACAAGCTTGAGCATTTCCATTTTCCCCCTCCCCGGCCTGAACTTCGGCGAATCCACCGCGGATCTTTTTGCTGCCGGCACAGGTGTTAAACCCAGTTAACATTTATTAAAGGCTGAAGGGACCATGGCGGTACCGCAGCCGTGTGCCGTTGCACGCCGGGTCTCATTCCCGTGTCATGACCGCCCCACACTTCGGGCATTTCAACCGATAACAGGGGCTCCCTATTTCATGTGCCATCCTCTCCCCGCAATTCGGGCAAACACATTCCCCGCCCGGCCCCGCAGCAAAACCACCGCCTTGCCCGAGCCTGCCGCCGCCACGACCGCGGCCGCCGCTTCTCCCGAGGCCTCTACCCGTTCCGGGTCCCTCGCCTCTTGGACCTGTTCCATCTCCTCTTGGCATGATAATAGCCTCCTTTCGCTATATGATCTGTCTTACTGATGTGCAAATTGCATACCGGATGTAAAACGTTTTACAGGGGTGCATGATTCTTTAACAAACCACACCATCCTTGCCTTAAAAAATACCGGGGGCGGGGAGATTCTCTTCGAGAGCTAAAGGGAAGGAGGATTCTGAAGGGGCTTATGCCTTTGCGAAAATAATAATCAAGGCCACGAAAATTCCCGCGCAGAGGGCGGCCAGGCTATATCGTTTATGCTCCCTTTCGGCCTGGGGCAGAAGGTGAGTGGCCCCCACATAAAGCAACGCCCCGGCAGAAAAAGACAGGAGTGCGCCGAGGAGCGCCTCATCGATCCGGCTGATATACGGATATGAAACCAGCATGCCCACGGGGGTCGTCAGGGCCGCAGCCAAGAAGGCGAGGAAGAAGGACTTTTTCTCACTGAAACCACCTCGCAGGAGCAAAAGGTAGGTGATGATGCCCTCGGGAAATTCGTGAAGGACCATCCCCGTAGCGGCCAGCAGACCTGTAAATATGCCGACGGTGAAGGTGATCGAATAGATGAATCCGTCAATGAATGAATGAAATCCGATTCCGAACATGGGGATGAGACCCAGTCCGGATTGCGTGTCGGCGCTTTTGTCGCACACAAAGGCATTGATGAAGCGATTAAAGAGGTGGAGGCTGAGGTATCCGGCGAACACATAAATACCGGTATTGGGGTTCATCGAAAAGGCCTTGGGGATGATGTGCAAGAAAGAGACCGATATCAGCACACCGGCTGCAAAGCAGATGAAATAAATGCTGTGGTCGCGGCCCCAACGCCCGAAATGGCGAATCACGTAGATGCCTGCGCAGGTAAATACTGCCGCAAGAGAACTGGCGCCCAGGGCCGTCCAAAAGGTGTTCTCCACATCTTCCTCCCATGAAAGTGAAACGGCATCATTCACGGAGTTGTCCCGATGACTAAGTCCTCCCTAGACAGCGGGATGATAGACCTTTATAGCCTCTTCTACACTCCTCCCATTCACCGTGATGGCATAAATGGCATTGCACATCCTGATTGCTTCT
Organism: Deltaproteobacteria bacterium; assembly: GCA_016926135.1. The sequence goes on along the minus strand of JAFGPH010000603.1, from coordinate 9,166 downwards.
TCCAAGGGCTTTTGATGAATGTTTCTACCGGTAGCATTTCCTGAAGCGCCGCTGACAAATATTTGATCGTGCAGGCGTTGGAGAAATGCCTTTACGTCCACACTTGACCCGCCTGCGCAAACGACCATGGTGCGACCAGCCGCCAAGACGGCTTCTTTGAAAAGATCCTTCGAGTCATGGCCTTCCTTTTTGGGATAGTTCACCTTGACAAAGTCGCTGCCGAGGCAGGCCGCCACACCCGTGGCGCCTGCAATCAGATGAGGGTCTTTCTCATCCGCCACCGCCTTGCCTCGGGGATAGACCCACAACACTGCGATCAACCCATATTGGTGTGCCTGATAGACCATCTGAGCGGCCTGCTGAAGCATCTGCGGCTCATACTCGCTTCCCAGATAGACGGTATAGCCCACGGCCCGAATATGGAGCCCGCTACGGTCCCGGAACTCGATCACCTCTTGAAGGTCCAACCAGCGGTTGCTGAACGGATCGGATTGGGAGGTCTTTACAAGATTCGTCTTGGAATTCAATTTTACCAGGTAAGGGATATGGGCATAATCCATCCCATATCTGGAAATGAGTCCAAGCTGGGTGGCAAAAACCCCTATGTCCGCACGACCTGCAATTCTGAACAGGTGCTCCGGGTCGGCATCATCCGGGTGGATTCCCTGCCCATAGAAGTCGCCGTTCAAATGCTCTACCTTTTGATCACCCGCAAAGAGCATCAATCGACCGCTTCCTTTTGTAATACTCACATAGTTCTCGATATAAACCTGTCTTACGCTTTCTGGAACATCCAGGGGTACCATCACATCCTTCTGAATTGCCATGGTCTTTCTCTCCCGTTGGTTGAGGGTATTTTTGTCTATTCAAGGGGTCGAGGACGCGGGTGTGCAAAGCGTTCCAACCCTCCCGAACGGTCTGCCGACCCATCGCTACCGCTTCTTTTGCAGCTCATGAAGATCGTCAAAGGATTCCAGGTAGCGGGACCCCGAGAGCTTGTTCTCGAAGATCATCCGGCAACCTTCTTTGGTGAGCGACTCATCGCAAATTTCAGGGACGATTTCAGAAAAAAACTCTCTTTTCTCCTCATCCGTCAGCGCTTCAATAGCCTTCTTGATTTCTTCCAGCTTCATGATCAGCCTCCATTGAAGTTCGGGCTTCACACCGTCGCGGCAACCGATATCGCCTTGTCTTTCGAAGCCCTGATGATTTCCCAAAAAGCCTGTACCATCATCTTTTACCCGACAGGAAAATGCCCCCTGCCTTTGATTTGCCCGGCACCCGGCCTCAAGTCCGCCTTTACAGACGCGGGTCTATGTGGGTAGGCCCCCCACACTCCGGCGTGTAGCAGGTAACGTTTATAAAATCGCACTTCTCCCCGCATTCCGGGCACACGTCCGGGGGCACTGCAGCGGTTATCGTGAAGCCGCAATGAGAACACTTCCAGTAGGTCAGGCCGCACTGCGGGCAGATATCCCCCTCAAACCTGCCATCGGCCGAATACCCACAGCGCACACAGGTCCATTTCTCCTGTTTAGCGTTCATGGTCTCCCCCCCTTGGATGAAAGCGGTTATTTGACCTTATATGGATTGATGGTCAGTACGGGAGCAGGCGATTTCTTCACCACGTTCTCAGCCACGCTCCCAAAAAAAACAAGTTCCAGCCCCTTGCGGCCGTGGGTGCCCATGATCACGAGGTCTATCTTTTCTTCCTCAATGATACGGATAATTTCCTGAGCCGGGTCCCCGAAAACAATTCTTTTCTGAAAGGCCGCACAATGATCCGGTTGTCTCTCGCAAACCGAGTCAAGGGTCATTTTAGCGCCTTGCATGGCCTCCTCGTGGAACTTCTCGAAGGGAATATGGGGAATGTAGAATCCTCCCCATTTGGAGAAGTCCTCTACCACATGAACGAGATAAATCGTGGCGTCGTATTTTCCGGCTATGGACAACACATACGGGAAAATTTTTGAGGAGTTTTCCGTAAAATCGATCGGGAAGAGAACGCGTTTGATCTCCGGCATGTTTTTTTCCTCCTTTTTGGGTATTGATGCGCACGATTTTTCCCGGAATGTTGATCAACCTCCCTTGGCTCCAGACTCGGGAGTGCAGCCTTCACAAGCATGCATGATCTGATCGTTTCCTCCCAGGGCTGACGAAAGCAATCGTTTTTGAAATAATAAACAAGCAATATCCGTGCCTGCATCCCCGGCAACGTCGCATCCCAAACATAGGGCAAAGGGAAGGCGCTACAAGGAACACGAATCCTGGGTTTCAGGCCGAGCGTATTGACATGGAACACGGACAACTCTTCCGGTCCACCTGTCTCAGGGAATTTATAGAAATGCTCTCGAAGAAAGCGGCAGCCCTTTTCAAGGGTATCCAGAAGTTCACAGGCAGGGTTCTGAAGGAATCACGAGGCCCGTGCGAAATAGCCTGCGATTCATTGATGCAGGAAAATCAAGCTCTCATGCGCAGGGACCTTCGCAAGAGGATCTAGAGATCTTTCCCGGGTGTTAACCCAAAACTTAACATTTGTTAAGGTGGGTCGGGTACCACACCCATGACCTATGCGTTTTGGATTGTATGCTCCTTCAGCAAGCCGGTCTCACCTGATCTTGGCAACCGTCTTTTCACGATGCTTTTCCAGATGCTTGTAACGGTGCGCGGCCGACTCGGCCAGACGTCCGATAACATACGCAACATCTGAATCCCGCCAAAAGGATTGGAAATACCCGTCTTCACTCAGTCGCTGACCCAGTGAAAAATTGGGTTGCTCAGAGGGCTTAAAAACAACATCCTCGGGACCCACACGGAAACGTCCTTCGAACGCCTTGTCAAAAAAATCCGTGACCGCATGGGAAAACCCTGTCTTCACATCCGTGATCGACTCCGCTTCATTCATTTTTTGCCTGAACTGGGGAACAATCATATGTTCGAATTTTCGAAAGGATATCTTTTTCATTATACCCTCCTATGCATCGTGTGCGACACCCCTGCGCCGAGCGGCGACCGCCTGACAAAACCCGCACGCCCTTTCCCACCGGCATCCATCGCCTTCTCCGCGGCTTTCGGGGCGCAGGGGATTCGAACCTACTCTCGCCTGCAAGCCCCACCGCCGGAGCAGGGGGGAGTGGAACAGCGTTCCTCGCGGCCGCAGCAGGTTCGACCGGGCATGCGCCCGGAGGGGTTCGTCGTGAAGGAGGAAACGGAAAGGACCCTGCTCATTTCCGAACCGCCGCACGCACTGCAGCGGACGGTTTCATCCTTGCCCACCCCTACCAGATACTCCGTGACGGCTCCGCAGGCCTCACATCGGTATTCGTAGATCGGCATCTTGAGCCTCCTCAACTGTACTGAGAAATGGGTCTACTCTCGCGTCATGGCCGTTCCGCACCGGGGACACTGCTGCTCGAAGCACGGGTTCCCGAATTGATGGGTCACCCTTTCGCCGCACTTGGGGCACACGCAATACCCACCCGGGCCTGCCGCAGAGCCGCCTCCTCGACCCCGACCCCCGCCTCCGCCCTGGCCTCCGGCCCCTCTTCCCTGACCGGCACCGCCTCCGCCCATCCCTCTGCCCGTTCTCGGTCCCTCGCCTCTCGGCCCTGTTCCGTCTCCTCTTGGCATTCGAGTCACCTCCTTGGGTCCTGGTTTTGCGGTCAAAACAAGCCTGCCCGACCCTTTTACCGCTTGGTGCAGGCCTTTCTCCCCTCTCGCTCTCTCCTCGCCCGACTCATCATGTAGTCATTCATAGCCTCGTGAAGCGTGTCCGCAGCAAGGAACGCGCAGTGCCTGTCTTCCGGAGGCAGCCCCCCCAGAAAGTCCAGGATTCCCTCCCCCGTGATTTCGGCAAGCTCTTCGGCGCCCTTGCCGAGCGCAAACTCGGCGGCAAAAGAACCGCATACGGTGCTGGCCCCGCACCCGTCGGTCTGAAAGGTCGCCTCCTTCACCCGATCCTGATCCAATCGCAGGAAGATCTCCATCGTGTCGCCACAACTTCCCGTGACCCTGCCGTACCCGTCCGGATCAGGAATGACCCCGACAAACAAAGGTTTCAGCCATCTCTCAAAGGCGATCGGCCCATAGGATTCTCGAGTCTCCTCATTGATCTGACTCTGCAAATCCCTGACAAATTCATCGAATTCGTCCGCCATCTTCTCCCGTCTCACCTCGTTCGAAAAGATCCAGGTCATCCCCCGATGCTGTTCATGGAACGAACGCATTTGCGGGGTTGAAGGGGGTTCAGACCGTGACTTTTCGGTTTGTTCAGAATCGTGTCTCCGATCAGATCCAGCAGGTAACCGTCACCTTTCCCGTCGCGCAGGGGGGTCTTGATATCGGTTTCCTGATCGGAAAAAAGGCATCCTCTCAGCCGTCCATCCGCGGTCAAACGAAGTCGGTTGCATTTCTGGCAGAAATGGTGGCTTAAGGCCCCGATAAGCCCGATCTGGCCCTTAGCGCCCTCAAGGGCATAGTACTGGGCCGGTCCGTCCAGGGGATCCGGATGCACCGGCCGGAGGGGTCCCAGGGATCCGATCGTGTCCAGAATCTCCTGAACGGAAAGGAAACGCTCCCGTGCCCAGCGATTGTTCTCACCCACCGGCATCATCTCGATGAAGCGCACATGATACGGTTTCAGGAAGGTCAGACGCGCAAAGTCCAGGACCTCGTCGTCGTTCACACCTCTCATGGCAACCACATTGATCTTGATGGGACTGAATCCGGCGTAGTCCGCTTCCCGGATGCCTTCCCAGACCCGGTCAAAAAAATCCCGTCTCGTGATCTGCCGGAACCTCTCTGCCTTCAGGGTATCCATACTCACATTGATGCGACAGATCCCGCATCCGCGGAGATCCCGGGCAAAATCCTTGAGCAGAACCCCGTTGGTCGTCAAGGCGATCTCTTCCAGCCCTTCCATCTTGTTCAATTTCTCAATGAAAGGAAGAAGCCCTTTCCTCACCAGGGGCTCACCCCCTGTGAGTCTCACCTTGCGGATGCCCTTTTGCACGCACAGGCTCACAACGGAAAGCATCTCTTCATAGCTCAGGATTTCGGCGTGCGGAACGAACGTCATGCCTTCTTCCGGCATACAATAGACGCATCTCAAATTGCAGCGGTCCGTCAAGGAAAGACGCAGATAGTTGATGGTACGCTTATGGTTATCCTGCAAGCCGGTCTCACCTCATCTCGGCAGGGGCCGCTCTCAATGAGCCCGTGCGCAGAATCGCTTCCAGCCCGTCAGACGGGCTGCCTTTCAAAAATTTCTCTTCCACCGGCCGCACCCCCCCCTGCCGAAACCCATCCCACCGCAGCGCCCGAACCCCTTCATGATGCCCCCTCTGCGAGCAAACGCCCTGAAGAGCGCCGTCAGATCATCACTCGGATTTTCCGGGCCATAACCGTCCCGGTAAAAGGGCTGCCGGCAGAAGAGGTCGTATTGCCGCCTTTTGTCTTCGTCCCCGAGAACCTGATAGGCCTCGTTGATCTCCTTGAGGCGCTCTTCGCACTCGGGCTTATCCTGGTTTCGATCGGGGTGATATTCCATGGCCAGCTGACGATAGGCCTTTTTGATCTCCTGATCGGATGCCTCCCTCTCGACTCCCAGGAGCCGGTAATAGTCTTTGAGAGCCAATGTTCTCACCTCCTCTACGCAGAAAGACGCTTGCCCGAAAGCTCCTCCATTCTTCTCCTATTCCCGCGTCATGGCCGTTCCGCACTTGGGACACTGCTGCTCATAGCACGGGGATCCAAACTGATGGGTGGCTCTTTCACCACACTTGGGACATACGCAGTAACCGCCCGGGCCTGCCGCAAAGCCGCCTCCTCGACCCCGACCGCCGCCTCCGCCCTGACCACCGGCTCCTCTTCCCCGGCCGGCGCCTCCGCCCTGACCACCGGCCCCTCTTCCCTGGCCGGCGCCGCCTCCGCCCATACCCCTGCCCGTTCTCGGTCCCTGGCCTCTCGGGCCTGTTCCATCTCCTCTTGGCATTTGGGTCACCTCCTTGGGTCCTGATTTTGCCGTGAAACCCGGCATTCCTTCCCCTTACCGGATCGTCTTGGCCGAGTCTGTCTCTCGCTGCTTCCTCGCATGCCTCATCTTGGGGTATCCGTTTGCCTCATTGATTTGACTCTCCAAATCCATGACAAAGTCATCGCACGCGTCCTCCATCTTCTCCCGTCTCGCCCGGTCGTCTCATCAAGCATCGTGATCGACCCATTTCCCCTTATTCCCCACGGGCCGAGTAATAAATGGAACGATCGCTCCGCCTGACTTGGACCCGCTCTCTCCGTACCAGGTCTCCCAAATATTTCGAGACCTCGTTCAAATGCATGCCGAAGGTTGCAGCAATCTCAGAGGCAGTACAGGGTCTTCTGCGCAACATCGCAAAAACCTCTTCCTCGGCTGCCCGCATGTCGATCCTTTTCTTTGCCGTGAAATCCGCAATGACCTCCGCCGCCGGATGGAAAAGATGGGCAAGGGATTGGACGCGTTCCCGGCTCAAGGGGGACACGAAGTCCTCGGCTGCAGGTCGGACCGCGGTATTCAGATGAATACGATTCGGTCTGATCTGCTCCGTCAGGGCCGCAATCGCACGCACATCGGCCGGCATGCTGTTCACGCCCGGAATCAAAAAGACCTCTATCCAAAGGTCTCCCCTGAATCGATCGCGAAAAGCCTTCTGCCCCTCGACCACCCGCCTGAAATCGAGGCCCGGATGGGGACGGTTCACCCACTGATAGGAGGTCTGGTCCCAGGCGCTCAAGGATGCCTTCACGACATTGGCGCAACAGGCAGCCTCTTGAACCTCCTTCAAATCCAGCATCGCGCCGTTCGTCAGGAGTACGGCAGGAATGCGGCAACTGGATCGAATGAAATCGAGGACCTCTCCGAAGCGGGAGTGAAGCGTAGGTTCCCCGGATCCGGACAGCGTAATATAGTCGGCCTCCCCATCCGCACGAAGCCAGTCCTCCAGTTCGGCCTTTACTTCCCTTATCGGGACATATTCCCCTCGGGAGAGCGTCAGGTTCGTGGTCTTGCCCAACTGGCAAAAAACGCAGTCCTGATTGCATGTTTTGTAAGGGGTCAGATCCACCCCGAGAGACCTCCCGAAACGACGGGAGGGAACAGGGCCGAACAGATACCGATATCTTTTTACTGCCATCACTATCCTCACACGCCCCGCAAATTCGCCTTTCCTCAGAAGAGGCTTCAGAAGGCGGTCCCCGTGGTACACATAGGGCCAAAGTCATCGATGACAGATGGAATCCACCTTATTCGAAATAGACCACTACTACCGGATCATATCAACAAACGTGCCAGAAGCATGGATCTCTCGGAGAGCCGACAAACAGAATAATAAATCACTACTTATCGGCATCTTACAGAACAACAAAAGGCTGACTGGGATATCTGTGACTGCTTTGGAAGTCATCAGAGAGGCGTGCAGAGGGAAAAAATATTGCCATTTCGCAACAGCACAATTGCATATGTGCAAAACAGTCCCAGGTCCTCATAAAAAAGGCCCTGCCGCCCGTCACGGCAGGGCCTCGTAGGCCTAATAGGGTCTAATTTTTTACAGACGTATTTTACAGCACAGGGTCGGCGTTCTTGGAACCCTACCCTATACGTGGGCCTTCCCGCAACAGCTCCCGGGTCCTGCACATCCCCCACTCATGGGTGAGGAACCGCAGCAGGCCGTATCTCCGGGACCGGGAAGTTTGTTGCCCGCCACACCGGAGAGCGAAGAGGGGGCAGAAAGCATCTTCTTCACCTTCCTGCTACCGCAGTCCGGGCAACAGGGATCTTCGTTGGATCGGTTCACGAGGATCTCGCTTGTCTTTTTGCATTCCAGGCAAAGGTAATCATAGAGTGGCATGTTCGATCTATTCCTCCTCCTCCTCATCCAGGACGATGTCGTCCCTCTCGTACTGGGCATCCCGCAGGGCGTGGGCTTTTTGCACCTCCTCCTCACCCCAGGGCTCCACGATCAGCGAGTCGGCCACCAGCTCCCACAGATACTTGGTCTCGATGCCCAGATCGTACTCCTTGGTCAGGCCCTTCATGATCTGGTCCCGGCAGTTGTGGCACGGCGCTACCACCAGCTTGGCCCCCGTGTCCCGGATCTGCTGGGCCTTCACCCGCCCGTAGTAGATCCTCTCATCATTATAGGGCATGGCCCAGGCCCCGCCGCCGGCCCCGCAGCAGTAGTTGTTCATCCGGTTGGGCTGCATCTCCACAAAGTGCTCGCAGCACTGCTGCAGAATCCAGCGCGGCTCCTCAAAATAGCCGTGCCCGAACGCCTTCTCGGCCTTTCTTCCGTAATTGCACGGGTCGTGAAGCGTGGCCAGCTCCTCGTGGATGGACCTGTCCACCCGGATCCTCCCCGTCTCGAGATACTCCTTCAAAAGATCGTGCACCGACACCACCCTGTATTTCTTGAACACCTCGGGAAACCAGTTTTGCAGACCAAGCCTGGTCGCATAGTGGGCGTGCCCTCACTCGGGCAGGAGCAGCGTCTTGCACTCCAGCCGCTCCATGTGCTCCACAATCCGACCCACCAGCGTCTTCATCGACTCGTCATCCCCGGAGAACAGCCCCCAGTTCACCCCCTCCCAGTTGAACGAGGGAACCGTCCAGTCCTCCTTGGCCGCATAAAAAATCCTCCACCAGAACTTCATGTCGTCCGGCTCCCCAAAGGGCTCCTTGGAGTTGATGGTGACCAGCACGTTGGCCCCCTTCTTGTCCACAGGCACGTAAAACCCCGGAAACCCCTCCGCCTCCATCTCCTTGCCCAGATCGGCCAGCAGAAACAGAAAGTCCGGCTTGGGAATCCCCAGGTTGTTGCCCTTGTTCAGGTCCATCACCACACCCTTGTGGATCGGACCCGGCACCTTGTCCCTCTCCCGTAAGGTCCTGGCCATCCGCAACATCTTCAGGATTTCCACCCCCTGCGGACACGCGTACTCGCACCGCCCGCAGAGCGTGCACACCCAGGGGAACCGGGAATCGATCAGCTCCTGATCCAGCCCCAGGGCCGCCATGCGCACCGCCTTGCGCGGGTCCAACCCGTCCACCCCGCTCACCGGACAGCCGCCAGCACACGTGCCGCAGGTAAAACAGACATCCGCCCACTCCGGGGCCACCCGCAGCTTGCTCTCCTTG